>JBBRCL010000013.1:0-58156 GCA_038204895.1 Actinomycetales bacterium
CGCTTTTGGGGGGGCCTCGTACGCCCCGGCCCCCCGCCCGCGCCCCACACCCCCCCCGGGGCGGGGGGTGGGGGTTTCTCTGTTAAACCGCGCCCCTCACCCCCACGGAGGTGGCGGAGCAGATGCAGCTGGCGCCCGGGACGGTCAAGAGGTACCTGAGCAACGCCGTGCACCGGCTGGAGGCGCACCTGGGCCCGATGACGGCGGCCGACGGCGACGACGAGGACGCCGCCGACCAGGCCGCGACGGTGGTCTCGCTCCGGGCCGGAGGGAGTCGATCATGAGCTACGACCTGAACCGTGGCCTGCACGACCTCTCCGGTGACCCGGTCAGCGACCGCGACCTGCCGCTGCCGGCGATCCTCACCCGGCTGCGCCGCACCCGCCGGGTCCGCACGGCGAGCTACTCCGCGCTCGGTGTCGCGACGGTCACCGCCGTTGCCATCGCCATCGCCGCGGTCGGCGCCGACCGGGCCCCGGACCCGCTCCCGCTGGTCGACAACCCGAGCCCGACGCACACCTCGTGGCCGGACTGGACGCCGACGCCGACACCGACACCGACCCCGACGCCGACCGCGACACCGGAAGACGGACGGAACACGTCGCCGCGGTGCGGCGAAGTCCTCGGCTGGCCGGACTTCTCCGACGACTACGCGTTCAACACCTCGCACGACCGGGTGGCGTCCGACGCCACGAGCACCTTCCGGTTCCGGGGGGCCATCGCGTGGCAGGGCAGCGTCGAGCCAGTGACGACGGCCCGCCTCGTGGACCTCCATGCGACGGTCTGGGGTCTCGACACCTGGACGGTCGTCGGGTACGCGGACTCGCTGACGCAGGGCGTCGACGCCTCGTCGCCGTACTCCGGCGTGCCGGTCGGGGCTGACGTCCGGCTGGCGGGGTGTGACGGGGTGTCGCTGGACGAAGGGACGTTCTACCTCATCGCGACCTACGAGCTGACGTTGGCCGACGGGTCGGAGCGCACGTTCGTGAACCAGACGTTCGCCTACGTTGGCGACGAACCAACGTCGGCGCCGGACGAAGACCGCGACCCGATGCGGACCGGCGAGCGCACGGGCGTCATGAGCCTCGCGAACCGGAGCGCCGCCGGCCTGCCGGGCTGCGGACAGACGTACTCCCGTGGTCCGCGGCCCGGCGCGACCGCGACCGTCACGGGGTGGCCGGACACCAGCCTGGGTCGGGTGGGCGGGTGGCTCCACCTGACCAACACGGGGTCGCGGGTGACGGAGGGGCGGTTCGGGAGTCCCATCATCACGGTCACGCAGGGCGGCGTGGTCGTCATGCAGACGTCCGCCGAGCCCCAGCACGTCCTGTACCTCAAGGACTGGGCCGCGAGCGGCAGCAACGGCTCGATCGCGGCCGTCGGCGCGACCGTCGTCGCGTCGGCGTGCTCCGCGAGCGACCGGCTGCCGAACGGTGACTACGAGGTCTGGCTCGTCGTCCCGCTGTGGCGGACACCCGACACAGACGCGATGCCGGAGTTCGTCTATGGCGGGCCGTACCCGATCACGATCACCGACTCGTCGCTCTCGCCACCGGCGCCGGACCCGACCCCCACGCCCACCCCGACCCCGGAGCCGCCCGTCGAGACCCCGCTTCCCGTGCAGACACCGCCGGTCGAGGGTCCCTGAACCCAACCTCGCTCAGGCCTCGGTCGCCACCGCGTCCGGCACTCCCGGCAGGTCCGGCCGGCGCACCAGCGGGGTGAGCACCAGGCTCGACCGGGTCCGGACCACGAACGGCTCGGCGTTGATCCGCTCCACCACCTGGTCCAGGTGCCGCACGTCGTGCGCCCGGATCTGCACGACGGCGTCCGCCTCGCCGGTGACCGTTGAGGCTGAGACCACCTCGGGGTACCGCTCGAAGGCCTCGCGCATGGTGGCCGGGCTGGTCGAGCCGGTGCAGTAGACCTCGACGTGCGCCTCGGTGGCCCAGCCGAGGGCCGACGGATCCAGCCGGACGGTGAACCCGTCGATCACGCCGCGCTCGCGCAGCCGGTCCACCCGGCGCTTGACCGCCGGCGCGGACAGGTTCACCTGCGTGCCGATGCGCGCGAAGCTCGTCCGGGCGTCGCGGCTGAGCTCGCGCACGATCGCGGTGTCGATCGCGTCCAGCCGGATCGCGCCGGGGGTGGCCTCGCTCATGGTGCCCAGCATGCCGGACGCGGCGCCCTGACCGGGCGAATGTTCCTTGCGACGATTCGACCGTGCCGCCGACCGTGTCGTGAGGTCGTCCTTCACCCGCGAGGTCGTCCTGTACGGAGCACGACCTCGCGTCGGGAGGACGACCTCGTGGGGTGGAGAGACGTCAGCTCAGCGCGCCGGCCAGCTGGTCGATCGCCCAGTCCAGGTCATCCGCGCTGATCACCAGCGGCGGCGAGATCCGCAGGGTGTGGCCGTGGGTGTCCTTGACCAGCACCCGGCGGGCCAGCAGCCGTTCGGCCAGGTCGCGGCCGGTGCCCTGAGCCGGGGGCACGTCGACGCCGGCCCACAGCCCAACGCCACGGGTCGCCGCGACCAGGCCGTCGTCGACCAGGGCCGCCAGGCGGGTCTGCAGGTGCGCACCGAGGGTGGCCGCCCGGGCCTGCAGCTCACCGGTGGCCAGCAGGTCCACCACGGCCAGCCCGACGGCGCAGGCCAGCGGGTTGCCACCGAAGGTCGAGCCGTGGGTGCCGGGGGTCAGCACCCCCAGCACGTCGCCGCGGCCGACCACGGCGGAGACCGGCACGATGCCGCCGCCGAGGGCCTTGCCAAGGAGCACCAGGTCGGGGGCCACCCCCACCAGCTCGCAGGCCAGCGTGGTCCCCGTCCGGCCGAGGCCGGACTGGATCTCGTCCGCGATCAGCAGCACGTCGCGGGCGTCGCAGATCGCGCGGACGGCCGGCAGGTAGTCGGCCGGCGGCACGACGACGCCCGCCTCGCCCTGCACCGGCTCGAGCAGCACGGCGACGGTGGTGTCGTCGATTGCGGCGGCCAGCGCCGCGGCGTCGGCGTACCGGACCACGCGGAAGCCGGGGGTGTACGGACCGAAGCCGCGGCGCGCGTCGTCGTCGTCGGAGAACGAGATGACGGTGGTGGTGCGGCCGTGGAAGTTGCCGGACGCGACGACGATCGTTGCGGCGTCGGGGGCGACCCCGCGCACGTCGTACCCCCACTTGCGGGCCGCCTTGATCGCGGTCTCCACCGCCTCGACGCCGGTGTTCATCGGCAGCACGAGGGTGCGGCGGCCGTCCGGGGCGGGCGTGAGCAGCGGGCCGACGAGCGCGGCCAGGCGGTCGGCGAAGAGGCCCAGCTGGTCGTGCTCGAACGCCCGTGAGGTGAGGGTGAGCCGGTCCAGCTGGGCGTGCGCGGCGGCGACCAGCGCGGGGTGGCGGTGGCCGAAGTTCAGCGCGGAGTAGCCGGCCAGCAGGTCGAGGTACTCGATGCCGGCGACGTCGCGCACCCAGGCGCCCTCGGCGGAGGCGATCCGGACCGGCAGCGGATGGTAGTTGCCGGCGAGGTGCGAGCCGGTCGGCTCGACGGGCTCGTCGCCGGTGGTCACGAGGCGCATGGCCGGGATCTCGGCGACCGGGACCGTGGGGACCGGGACGCCGCTCGCGGTGCTCATCCCGGCTCCGGGACGGGGCGGATCTCCAGGGTGCAGCACTTGGCGCCGCCGCCGCCCTTGAGCAGCTCGCTGGTGTCGACCGGGTGCGGGTCGAACCCGCGCTCGCGGAGGGCGACCGGGAGGTCGACCGCCGCGGGGGAGACCACCACGTGGTAGCCGTCGGACACCGAGTTCAGGCCGAGCACCAGGGCGTCCCGCTCGGTGGCGTGGATGGCGTCGGGGAAGCGGTCGGCCAGGACGCGCTGCGAGGCGGGCGAGAACGCGGCCGGGTAGTAGGCGATCAGCGGGTGGCCGGCGCTGCCGTTCAGGACCGTCAGGGCGGTGTCCAGGTGGTACATGCGCGGGTCGACCAGCTCGAGCGTGATCACCTCGTGGCCGGTCAGGTCGGCCAGCTCGGCGTGGGCTGCCGGGTCGGTGCGGAAGCCGGAGCCGCCGAGGATGACGCCACCCGCCATCAGGATGTCGCCCTCGCCCTCGTTGATCTGGGCGGCGGTGTGGGTCAGGTAGCCGCGGTCGGCGAACCACTTCTGGAACGCCGGGCCCTCGGCGGTGCGCTCGGGGTAGCGGAACTTGGCCGAGTAGACGATGCCGTCCACCACCATCGCGCCGTTGGCCGCGTAGACCATGTCCGGCAGGCCGGGGATCGGGTCGATCAGCTCGACCGTGTGGCCCCAGCCCAGGTAGGCCTGGCGGAGCGCCTCCCACTGCGCGACGGCGCGGACGGTGTCCGTCGGCCGCGTGACGTCCATCCACGGGTTGATCTCGTAGGTGACGTCGTAGAAGTCGGGTCGGCACATGAGGTAGTGCCGGGGGGTGGGGGTGCGCTGCATCAGTCCTCCGGGGATCGCCTGCCCTTGAGGCTAGGCGGGGGCGCGGGCGGAGGGCGGGTCTGATCGGTGCGTGTCCGGCGACGGTTCGTTGCGTGCGGCGGGGCGATTGCGGCCGATCGTTGCGTCGCGCGGGGGCCGGGGTCCGTTCGTCAGCCGAGCTCGGCCCGCACCCGGCGCAGCGCGTGGTGCAGCATGCCGGCCGCCATCGGACGCAACAGGAGAGCGGTGAGCCGGCGCGGCAGGCCGCGTAGGTGGACCGCCTCGGTCCAGATCAGGGTGCACGACGCCGGTCCGGTCGGCCGCACCTGCACGGTCGCCTCGCCGAGCAGCACCGGGCCGAGCTTGCGGTAGACGGCGACGCCGGGCCGGGTGGCCGTTGGCGGGTCGAGGCGCTCGAGAGTCATCCGGTCCGTCAGACCCCGTCCGCCATGCGTCGCCGTCGGCCCGGTGACCGCGGTGAAGGTGTCGCCGACGGCGAGGGTTGCGGCCGGGGTGTCGATCCGGGTCGCCGGGATCCAGCGCACGTGGTTGCGCACGTCGGTGACCAGGGCCCAGACGCGGTCGGCCGGCACGGCCAGGTCGGCGGTGGCCGTCGCCGGCGGCGGGCCGGGCTTCGGGAAGCGAGGCTTGGCCACCAGGGCCGGGCGCTCGGCGTCGTGCGCTGGCATCACGCGGCCCACGGTATCGTCGGGTGCATGGAGACGCGGGTGCTGGGACGGACGGGACGGGGCGTGAGCGTGGTCGGGCTGGGATGCTGGCAGCTCGGCGGTGACTGGGGCGACGTGGGTGAGGAGCAGGCGATGGCCATCCTGCACGCGGCGGTCGATGCGGGCGTGACGTTCCTGGACACCGCTGACGTGTACGGCGACGGGCGCAGCGAGCGGTTCGTCGGGCGGCTGCTTGCCGAGCGCGGGCCGAACCACGGGCTGACGGTGGCGACCAAGATGGGTCGGCGGGCGAACCCGCACGTCGCGGCGGCGTACACGCTGGACGCGTTCCGGGCGTGGACCGACCGGTCGCGGGAGAACCTGGGCGTGCAGACGCTGGACCTGGTGCAGCTGCACTGCCCGCCGTCGGCGGTCTTCGCCACCGACGAGGTCTATGACGCGCTGGATGCGCTGGTGGCCGAGCGGCGGGTTGCGGCCTACGGGGTCTCGGTGGAGACGGTGGCCGAGGCGCTGACCGCGATCGCGCGGCCGAACGTCGCGAGCGTGCAGATCGTCCTCAACATCTTCCGCCGCAAGCCGCTGGAGCAGGTGCTGCGCGGGGCCGCCGATGCGGGCGTGGGGATCATCGCGCGGGTGCCGTTGGCCTCCGGGCTGCTGTCCGGCAAGTTCGACGAGTCGACAGTGTTCGCCGCCGACGACCACCGCACCTACAACCGGCACGGCGAGGCGTTCGACGCCGGCGAGACGTTCGCGGGCGTGCCGTACGACGTGGGCGTCGCGGCAGCTCGGGACGTGGCGGGGCTGACGCCGCACGGTGCGACGACCGCGCAGCTCGCGTTGCGCTGGATCATCGACCAGCTCGGCGTCACGTCCGCGATCCCGGGGGCGTCACGGCCCGAGCAGGCCCGCGCCAATGCCGCGGCGGCCGACCTCACGCCGCTGACCGAGGCGCAGCTGGCGGCGCTCGCGGACATCTACGACCGCCAGATCCGGGAGCACGTGCACCACCAGTGGTGATCGGCCGCGCCTAGCTGAGGCCGCGGCGTCGTCCGATGCGGTGCGGCCGCCGCTGCCTGGTCGGCAGCAGGTCCAGGTCCCGCGCGGCAACGACCACCTCGATGATGCGCGGGAAGTGCGTCGGCGGCGGGCCGAAGGCTTGGCGTGCGCCGGTGACGACGGTCCGGCCGAGCGCTCGGGCCCCGGTGACGCCGATCACCGCGCCGATCCCGAACGGGACCAGCCGGCCGAGTGCGAGCGCGCCCTGCCGGGTCGCCTGACGCCGGACCAGGCGACGCGCGAGCGCGGTGTTGACCCGGCGGATCGTCGTCGTTGGCATGTTGATCAGCAGGCCCCTGGCCCAGGTGCGCGTGCTGAGGCCGGTCTCGGCGCCGATGGTCGTGGCGCCCTGCTCGCCGAGCACGGTGGCCACGACCAGGGCACGGCGTCGGGCGGTGTCCTCGACCGCGATCCCGTGCACCTCCGCGGCGGCGAGCGAGAAGGCGGCCGACGCCGCGAAGAACGTGGCCACCTCGCTGGTGGTCAGGGCGACCGCGACGCCGGTCCCGACCGCGGGGGCCGCTGCGGCCGCGCCGACCGCTCCGCCGGAGGCGCCGACCGCGAACAGGAACTGCTTCTCCAGCAGGGCGATGATCTGCGCGGGGGAGGCGTAGGGGTTGCGCTCGCGGAGTCGGCCGACGTGCTGGTGGATCACGCTCGACGGGATGGCGACGGCCTTGTCGATCGCCGCATCAAGGAACCGGAAGCCGGTGGCGGTGGTGAGGGCGTGCGGGTCGTCGTGCGCCGCTGCGACCGGGTCGGCCGGGTCGACCGGGTCGACCGGCAGGCCTGGCGTCGTGGGCATAGCCCCGATCGTCGCACGGGGCGGCTGGGTGGGGCACGGCGAGGGTGCGCGGAGGTCTTGGGCGGCCGCCCTTGCCGGCGGCTCGGACCGTGCGTTTGCGCAGGTCAGGCACACAAGTGGGGTGCTCAAGGGCTGGTGTTGAGTGTCGCTGAGGAGTAGAATCGAACACATGTACGAAGCCCGTTCAGCCCCGACGCCGGCCGACCCTGTGCCGGTGATCGGCGTGGGCGGGCCGGGGGTCTGCGTGGCCGGCGACGCGGCGGGGGCGGGCGAGGCGGACTGGCAGGACGTGGCCTGGGAGGACGACGTCGTCGACCCGTTGGACGCGTTGCTGACCGGCCCGGCCGTGACCGCCGCCGAGCTGAGCGGCCAACTGCCGGGGTCGGACCTGGCGTGGCTGCTGGAGCTCGCGGATCTCGCGGGCGCGGACGACCACACGGCGGTCGAGGCCGTCGCGGCCTGGGCGCGGATGGCGTCCTGGGCCGCGGCGGGTGCGGCGCGGGCGGCGTCCGTGTTGGCCGACCGGCCGTCGATGAACCCGGCCTGGCCGGCGTCGGCGGGGAAGGTGGCCGAGCCGAACGTTGCCGGTGAGGAGCTGGCGATGCGCCTGGGCTGCTCGCGGCGGCAGGGCCGGTTGCTGGTCCGCGACGGCCGGGCGTTCGCCGGGGCGCTGGCCTGGACCGGTGACGCGCTGGAGCGCGGGGAGATCGACGTCGCCAAGGCTCGCATCCTGGTGGAGAACCTGGTGGACGCGCCGGTGCCGGTGGCGCTGGCCGTTCAGGAGCAGGTGCTCGACGGCGCGCCTGGTCGCACGCCCACGCAGCTGTCCCGGGATGTGGCGCGGGCGCTGATCACGATCGACCCGGCCACTGCGGCCGAACGGTACGCGGTGTCCGCGCTGGGACGGCGGGTGGACGTGCCGCGGGTGCTGCCCGACGGGATGGCGGGCATCTGGGCAGTGCTCCCGGCCACCGGCGCGGCCCGGCTGGACAGTGCGCTGGACTCCCTTGCCCGCGGCGCCCGTGCGGCCGGTGACCCGCGCACGCTGGACCAGCTGCGCGCGGACCTGCTCGTGGACCTGACCGTCGGTGACGTCGAGGGGTCCGCGGCCGTGGCGGCGCTCGCCCGGGTGGACGGCGACGGCGCTGGTGACGCGGCGCCCGGGACAGTGCCCGATGCCGACGCCGATGCCGACGCCGCACCCGCCTTGTGCCCGGCCACCGGCGACGCGCCCCGCGTCCGGCGCGCCTCTCGCCGCACCGAGATCCGCGTGACGGTGGCCCTGCCCACCCTGCTCGGCCTGGATGACGAGCCCGCGGACCTCGCCGGGTACGGGCCGATCACTGCCGAGGCGGCCCGAGCCCTGGCCCGCGACGGGACGTGGCGCCGGATCGTGACCGACCCACTCAGCGGCGCCGTGCTCGACGTCGGACGCACCAGGTACCGACCGCCCGCTGATCTTGCCACCCACGTCCAGATACGCGACCGCGCCTGCGCGCGCCCCGGGTGCCCCGCTCCGGCGGAGTCCTGCGACCTCGACCACACAGTGGAGTTCCACCGGCTCGACGGGACCACGAGCGCGGAGAACCTCGAGCCGCTCTGCCGACGCGACCACGTGGTCAAGACCGACGGCGGGTTCCAGCTCGTCCAGACCGAGCCCGGCGTCTTCGAGTGGACGACGCCGACCGGCCACCGCTACCGAGTCGTGCCCGGGGCGGACCTGCCCTACGAAGCGCTGCCCCGGTGGCGGCGCCCTGGGCCCGACGAGCCCCCGCCCTTCTAGTTGGAGACGCGGACCGGCAACGTCCGAGCACCGAAGCCTGCGGATGGCGGGCGTGCGCTTCGTCGACGCCTGGACGTGCCGCGTGGGGCGGACCCGGTGCGGCGGATCGCGACCCGGTAGGCTCGTCCTCGCCCGATCCGGTCCGTTCGACGGGTCCTCGCGCCTGTAGCTCAGGGGATAGAGCACCGCTCTCCTAAAGCGGGTGTCGGCAGTTCGAATCTGCCCAGGCGCACAGTGTTTGCCGAGGTCAAGGCGATGTTGATGTTCTTCGCCGACGATTCGACTACGGCGATCCGGATCCCGTTGCATCCCACCGTCGCCCATGCGGGCACGTCAGGGGCCGTTCCGGCTCGGACGAAGGTGGGGTTGGAGCGGATGGCGCCGGCCTTGCCCTGCCGCGTTCTCGCAGGTCAGCGCTCTCGCGTATCCGTCCAGCTGGTACGGAAGCGGCGCCGTGGGGTGCGTGTGGTATGCAGCGACGCCCGCTTCGGCGGAGCGGGGCTCGGCCTTCCGGCCCGCGCCGTCGCGCTGGTTCTCGCGCGTCGGCTTGACCGGCCGAGATCACGCTGGACTCGCGATGCCGCCGGTGCATGCTTCGCCCGGCTCCGGCGTCTGCGGGCCTGCGGCGTACTTGGCGACGAAGGCAGCGACCCGAGGGTCCGTGGCGTCGTCGACCTCGAGCTGTAGGCCCCACGCGGTGAGCACGACCGGCGCAGCGAGGTCTGGGTAGGGGCTGAGCAACGCGTACGGCTCGGTGCGGGTCAGAGCGGTGAGAGTGTCGATCTGCTGGGCGTCGACGTCGGGTCGGTAGGTGATCCACACGGCCCCGTGCTCGAGGGAGTGCACCGCGTTCGACGCGGCGATCGGTCGGGAGTAGATCCCGCACTTCTGCGGGACGGGGTCGTGGTCGCCGCCTAC
This sequence comes from Actinomycetales bacterium, assembly GCA_038204895.1. Taxonomy (GTDB): domain Bacteria; phylum Actinomycetota; class Actinomycetes; order Actinomycetales; family Cellulomonadaceae; genus Actinotalea. The sequence continues at coordinate 9,684 of JBBRCL010000013.1, forward strand.
GGGCGGCAGGGCGCCTTCGCCGGTCGACGTGGGGTTGGGTAGGCCGGCCACGTGGTTGGCGGGCAGGCCGGTGGTCACTGTCACTCCGTCGATCGGCTGTTCAGCAGCCGCCTGGGCGGCTGCCTTCTGGTGGGCCTGGCCCGCGATGATGACCCCGGCGACGGCGATGAGGGCGACGACCAGGGCTGCCGCGCCGATCGTCAGCAGTCGGCTGGAGCGTTCCTGTCGCTTCTGTGCGGCGCGGAGCGCGGCGAGTCGGACGTCGCGATCGTTCCGGTTGTTGCTGGTCGGGCTTCCGCGGGCCATGACCCTCCTCGGCTGGGCGTGATGTCGGGGCCCTCAGGTCTCGCATCCCGCCGGATGGGACGGCGAAGGTGGGCGCCGCCACCCCAAGGTTCGGCGCGCTCGACGAAGATGGCCCCACACGAACGACGAAGTTTCGGTCAAGATTGCGGACGTGGCGCCGTGACCGCCCGGCAGGGGGTAGGGTCGGCTCATACCCCGTGGGGGTATGAGCGGGGTGCGGGGTCGTGCGCGCGCCGGTCCGCGACGATGTGGGAGGAACTGTGGGAGCAGCGACGGCAGTGGACCCGGTGTGCAAAATGACCGTCGACCCGGCCACGGCGATCAGCGCCGAGGCGGACGGGCAGACGTACTACTTCTGCGCCCAGGGGTGCCGCAAGGCGTTCGTCAACGATCCGGCCGCCTTTCTCGGCCCGGACGCCGCGGACCACGAGCATCACCATCACTGAGTCCCGCCACGCACGCGCCAGGATGGGGGCATGACTCCTGCCCCGGCCGGTTCTGCCGCAGGGCCGTTGGCGTCGCGCGTGCTGGTGGTGGAGGACGAGGCTCCTCTCGGGCGCCTGGTCGCGTCCTACTTGAGCCGCGAGGGGTTTGCGGTCGAGGTGGTCGGGGATGGGCTGGAGGCGATCTCGCGTGCCCGCGAGGTGCCGCCGGACGTTGTGGTGCTGGACCTGGGGCTGCCCGGGGCGGACGGGGTCGAGGTCTGCCGGGCGCTGCGCACCTTCAGCGACTGCTACGTGATCATGCTGACCGCGAGGGTCGAGGAGATCGACCGGCTGATCGGGTTGTCGGTCGGTGCTGATGACTACCTGACCAAGCCGTTCAGTCCCCGCGAGCTCGTCGCGCGGGTGCAGGCGATGCTGCGACGGCCACGACGGTTCGCCGGCGACGCCGTCGAGTCAGGCGTGCACGAGGTCCGCGAGGTCGGCGACCTGAACATTGACCTGACGGCCCGGGAGGTGCGGGTCGCGGGCCGGCAGGTCGAGCTGACCCGGACCGAGTTCGACGTGCTCGCGGCGTTGGTGGGTCAACCCCGCAGGGCGTTCTCCCGTGACCAGCTCATCGAGCAGGTCTGGGGCCCGGGGTGGGTCGGTGACCCACACCTGGTCGACGTTCACCTGGGCCATGTGCGGCGCAAGCTCGGCGACGATGCCGCCGCCCCGGTGTTCGTTCAGACGGTGCGCGGGTACGGCTATCGGTTGGGACCGGGCCGGTGAGCAGGTGGATGGCCCGTGCGGACCGCGCGGATCTGGCCAGCCGGTTGCTGCTCGCGATCGTGGTCGTGGTCGTGGTCGGCGCCGTGACCGCGTGGGTGGTCGGTGCGGCGGTCGGTCCCGGGTTGTTCCACGAGCACATGCTGCGGGCGGCCGAGAGCGGTCAGAGCCCCACCGAGCACGCGGAGCGGGCGTTTGCGACGGCCTCGGTGCTGGCTCTGTCGATCGCGCTGGTCACCGCCCTGGTCGCCTCGGCGGTCGTCAGCGTCTTCCTCGCCCGGCGGATCCGCCGTTCGCTGGCGCCGCTGGGGGAGGCCGCGCGCCGGGTGGCGGCGGGGGAGCGCGGCGTGAGTGTCGCGCCCCCGCGTGTCGGTCCGGAGTTCGACCGTCTCGCCGAGGCGTTCACCACGATGGCCGCGGACCTGGGTCGTGTCGAGGACACCCGCACGCGGATGCTGGCGGACCTCGCGCACGAGATGCGCACGCCGCTGTCGGTGCTGGTCGCCTATCTGGAGGCGATCGGGGAGGGCGTGGAGGTCGCCGACGGCCCGACCGTGGAGCTGATGCGGGACCAGGTGGACCGGTTGGCGCGACTGAGCGAGGACGTCGCTCTGGTGACCTCCGCGGAGGAGGGGCGCCTCTCGCTGGATCGGCGGCCGGTCGATCTCGACGACGTCGTGCGTGAGGCGGCAGCGCAGGCGGCCGTCGGGTTCGCCGACAGCGGTGTCACGCTCGAGCTAACCAGCGCCCCGGGCGTCATCGTCGACGCGGACCCGGATCGGATCGGTCAGGTGCTGACCAACCTGCTGGACAACGCACGACGGCACACTCCGGCCGGCGGTGCGGTGCACGTAAGGGTCTCCGTCGCGCCGGATCTGGTGCGGGTCGAGGTGCAGGACACCGGAGAGGGCATCGCGGCCGAGCACCTGCCCAGGGTCTTCGACCGGTTCTACCGGGTCGACACCGCCCGCGACCGCGCCCACGGCGGCTCGGGCATCGGCCTGGCCATCGCTCTGGCCATCGTCCGCGCCCACGGCGGCACCCTGACCGCGGCGAGCCCGGGCCAGGGGCGCGGCGCGACGTTCACCCTGAGCCTGCCGCGCACCGAGCAGGAGTCGGCGTCCTGATCGACCGCCAGTACGGCGCAGCGATCAGCCGGCTGCTGCGGCGAGCGCCGCACTGCTTGTCGGGCCCTTCTCGGTGACGCGCCACGGGCGCAGGTTGAGGCGTCGCAGTAGCTGGGCGTTGAGCGCGACGACGACGGTGGACAGGGACATCAGCAGCGCGCCGACGGACATCGGCATGACGAAGCCGATCGGTGCCAGGACACCGGCCGCGAGGGGCACGGCGAGCAGGTTGTACCCGGCCGCCCACCACAGGTTCTGACGCATCTTGCGGTACGCCGCGTGGGACAGGCCGATGACCGAGAGCACCGCACGGGGGTCGGACCCGGCGAGGATGACACCCGCCGAGGCGATCGCCACGTCGGTGCCGGCGCCGATCGCGATCCCGACGTCGGCCTGGGCCAGGGCCGGGGCGTCGTTCACGCCGTCGCCGACCATCGCGACCTTCTCGCCCTCCTGCTGGAGCTCGGCGATCTTGGCGGACTTGTCCTCGGGGCGCACGCCGGCGAACCAGCGGTCGATGTCGAGCTCGTCCGCGACGCTCCGCGCGACGGCTTGGGCGTCGCCCGTGATCATCACGACGGCGACGCCGCGCGCGTGCAGCGCGTCGACGGCGTAGCGCGACTCCTCGCGCACCTCGTCGGCCAGTCCGATCGCTCCGACCACCTCGCCGTCGCGAACCACGTGCAGCACGATCGCGCCGTTCGCCTCCCACTGCTCGGCGACGGGCATCCGATCGTGTCCCTCCTGCTCGAGAAGGCGCGGCCCGCCCACCCGGATCTCGGCCCCCTCGACCGTGGCGGTGACGCCGACGGCCGGGGACGAGGAGAACCCGCTCGCGGTGGGTCGCGGCAGGTCGCGCTCGTCGGCGGCGCGGACGATCGCCCGCGCGAGGGGGTGCTCGCTGTCGACCTCGGCGGCGGCCGCCAGGGTCAGGACGGTGTCCTCGTCGAGCCCGGCTGAGGCGCGGACCGCGGTGACCGCCGGCTCGCCCTTGGTCAGGGTCCCGGTCTTGTCGAAGACCACAGCGGTGACGGTTCGCATGGTCTCCAGCGCCATCCGGTCCTTGATCAGCACTCCGGCGGCCGCCGCGCGTCCGGTCGAGATGGACACAACCAGGGGGATCGCCAGACCCAACGCGTGGGGGCAGGCGATGACCAGGACGCTGATCGTGCGGACCACCGTGGCCTCGGGGGTGCTCGTCAGCGACCACACGACGGCGGTCAGGGCAGCGGCGCTCAGCGCGAACCAGAAGAGCCAGCCCGCGGCGGTGTCGGCGAGCCGCTGGGTGCGGGACGAGGAGCTCTGGGCCTCGGCGACCAGCCGCTGGATCCCGGCCAGTGCCGTGTCGTCACCGGTTGCCGTGACCTCGACGCGCAGGCCTGAGTCGGTGGCAACTGTCCCGGCGGTCACCGGGTCGCCCGTCGTGCGGCTCACGGTGCGGGACTCGCCGGTCACCATCGACTCGTCCATCTCGGCGCGGCCGTCGACCACCCGCCCGTCGGCCGGCACGCTGCCGCCGGGGCGCACCACGACCACGTCGCCGACCCGCAGCTCGGACGGGTGGACCGTGACGGTCCCCGACCCCTCGGCCCGCTCGGCCTCGTCGGGTAGCAGCGCTGCCAGGGAGTCCAGCGCCGAGCTGGTCTGGGCCAGGGAGCGCATCTCGATCCAGTGCCCGAGCAGCATGATCACGATGAGCAGCGCGAGCTCCCACCAGAACTCCAGCTGGTGGTGCAGCAGGCCGAGGCTCGCGCCCAGCGATGCGACAGCGGCGACCGTGATCGCCAGGCCGATGAGCAGCATCATCCCGGGCTGCCGTGCGCGGATCTCGGCGACCGCCCCGGTGAGGAACGGCCGCCCGCCCCACAGGTACATCACGAGCCCGAGCAGCGGAGAGACCCACGCCACCCACGCCCCCGAGGGCAGCGAGTAGCCCACGATCGCGGCGAACATGCTCGAGAAGCCCGCGACCGGCACCGCCACGACGAGCATCACCCAGAACAGTCGCCGGAACTGCGCCACGTGGTCGCCGTGCCCCCCGTGATCGCCGTGCCCGGTGTGCCCGTCCGCTTCGCCGTGGTCGGGGCCGTGGTCGGAGTGTCCAGGGTGGTTGCGGTGCTCGTGGTGGTCGCCGTGCTCGGCCGGGGCCGTGTGTCCCGCGCGGTCGACTGGCGCCGCGGGCTCGTGCTGGTCGGGTGCGGAGCCGTTCGTCGGCTTCTTCGTGGCCATGGCTACTCCTCCAGAGTCTCGCCCGGCATACCCCCATGGGGTATCTGACCACACCGTAACGCGTCTCACCGCCCGGCATTCCCACTGCAGGCGCTTCTTCATCGTTCCTTCGTCGATGGGCGGCTCGCGGGTCGCGTCGGGGATGCGGACACCGGGGCTGCCGAGCGCCCGACGGATGAACGGCACCCCGGTGAGGGCCGGTGCTTGCCGCGCTGCGGCTCAGGCGAACAGGGCAGTGCCGTACTTGGCCAGGATGGCAGCCGCGAGGAGCACCAACCGCGCCACGGTGCCGATCGCGTCGATGTCGGCTGCGATCGTGTCTCGCGCCCAGCGCTGCAGGCGTGGGGGGCAGCGGCAGGTTGCCGTCGCGGATGTTGACATGGGTCAGCGAAGCGAACACCAGCGTGGTGGACACCGTCACGAGCAGGCACCACGGGCACAGGGCACCGATGACGAACATCGACTGAGTGAATAGCCAGTAGGCGAACACCAGACCGAGTGTGTAGACGACCTGCGCGGAGAGCATGAACCACCGGGGGAACCGCACCCCGCCGAGCGACGCGACGGCGATCGCGATCACCACCGGCTCGGCGATCAGCCCGAGGAACGCGTTGGGGAACCCGAACAGGTGGGCCTGCCATGCCTCGGCCACCGTGCCGCAGCTGATCGTGGCGTTGATGTCGCAGGTCAAGCTCGCATCAGGGTCCGCCGCGAGCTTCACCGCGTCGATCGACAGGACGAACGAGGCGATCAGGCTCAGGCATGCGGAGACCAGCATCGCGCCGAAGATGGACCGGTCGAAGTGCCGAACCCGGTGCACGGCGGCCCAGAACCTGGTCCGGGGAACAAGGTCGCCGGCAAGGTCGGCCGCCGACGCGGTGTCGCGGCTCTCGAGATCGACGCTCATGGAATCCCTTTGGCTCGTCCTGGCCGCCGGGCGGCGGCATCTCAGGGTGACGAGCGTTCCCGAATCCCACGTCGAGACGGCATCAAGAAACGATGAAGACCGTCTCGGTGCGGCACCTCGCCGAGCTTGCCGCCGCGGTGCCCGGCGGCGAGGTCGTGGATCTTCATCGAACCTTCGTCGTTTCCACCGGCCGGGTCACATGTGGGGTGCCGATGCTGGGGGAAGCATCGAGAGAGAGGGCATGATCATGATGGGTTGGTACGGCGGAGGCATGACCGGCTTCGCCTGGATGGGTATGGGGTTGTTCTGGCTGGTCCTGCTCGGGCTGATCGTGCGGCTGGTGCTCAGGCTGCTGCCGGGCAAGGCTCCGGCGGCGCCACCGGCGGGGCCGACGAGTGCGTCGACTGCTTCGGCCGCCGAGCCGGCGCTGGCGATTCTCGACCAGCGGCTGGCCGCAGGCGAGGTCGACGTGGAGACCTACCGCACCATCCGCGCGACCCTCGAGAGGCGCGGAGTCACCCGGTGACGACGCGGGCGCGAGGGTGCACCATCGCGGCGCTGGTCGCCGCGGTGACCGTGCTGGTCACCTCGATCGTCTGGACCGCGAGCTGGGCCACGACCGGCGGCACAGCCGTCTCCGGACAGCTCGGTCCCGCATGGCCCGGGGGTGACCGGACCGCCACGGACCAGGGCGCGGCCGCGTCGGACCTACCCGGCACCGTCGTCGACGTCGTCGCCGCGGACATGGGCGGCCGGGGGATGATGGGCGGCTCGGGCGGCTGGATGGGCGGCCGGATGATGCTGCGCACCGACCGCGTCGACGTGTCTGCCGGGACCGTCACCCTGCGGCTCACCAACGCCGGCAGCGTCGACCACGAGCTCGTCGTCCTGCCCCTCGCCGTCGGCCAGCAGGTCGGCGAGCGCGCGGTGAGCGCGGACGGCACGGTCGACGAGTCCGACAGCCTCGGCGAGGCCTCCCGCACCAACGGCGCCGGCGCGGGCGACGGGATCGAACCCGGCACCACGGGCTGGGTAACCCTCGACCTGGCACCAGGCCGCTACGAGCTCGTGTGCAACCTGCCCGGCCACTACGCCGCCGGCATGTACACCCTGCTTGTCGTGCGCTAGTCCCTGAGGCCGCCGCACCGGGGCCATCGGGCTCCGTCGCGCTCCTCGCGCGTGGGGTGCGAGTGGGGTGCACAGACCCCGGAACCCTCGCGGAGAGCGGCATCTACGGCACGCATCGCCGCAGGTGGTAGCGATTTCGGGGGTGGGGCGACTGTCTCCTAAAGCGGGTGTCGGCAGTTCGAATCTGCCCAGGCGCACAGGTTGTGCAGGTCAGGGCGATGTTGATGTTCATCCTGACCGCTGACCAGGACGCCTCACTGAGTCCGACCTGGTCTCGTGGTCCACCTTGACGACGGTGTCTTGCCAGGTCAGCGGGCGGGTTCGGCATGCCACGGGGCTGAGATTGAGCGGTGCTCGCCACCGGGACGGCCGATGAAGCGTTCGTGCAGGTCAGCGACGTAGCGCTCTCTGAGGCGGTCGATTTGAGGGCTCGCGCTGAGCCCCATGGCCAACGTATGGCCACCGGGCGACCCGGGTGTGAGAAAGCGGGTGTCGTGGGATGACACGGTGGCTGCGGCGTGGGTCGTGCTCACCGGGCCGTTGGAGGGCCCCCTAGGTCTCGTCCTTGACGGCGGCTTCTGCTTCGGCGAGCTTGCGGTAGTGGTGGTTTCGTCGGCGCAGGACGATCGCGGCGACCGTGGCCGCGAGTAGCGAGCCGGTGAGCACGGCGAGCTTGACGTGGTCGTCACGGGCGCTGGAGACACCGAACGCGAGCTCGCCGATCAACAGCGAGACGGTGAAGCCGACTCCGGCGAGCAGCGACACGCCGAGGACGTCACCCCACGACAGGCTCGTGTCGAGTTCGGCGCGGGTGAGCTTCGCGGTGAGCCAGGTACCGCCGAAGACGCCGGCAACCTTGCCGATGACGAGTCCGGCGACGACAGCGAGAAAGACCGGGTCGTCCAGCGCCTGCCCGAGCCCGCCACCCACCACGGTGACCCCGGCCGCTGTGAGGGCGAACAACGGGACGGCGATGGCTGCGCTGATCGGGCGTGTGCGGTGTTCGAGCCTCTCGCCGACGCTCTTGTGTTCACCGCTGCGACGTGTGACCGGGACGGTGAACGCGAGGAGGACTCCAGCCACTGTCGCGTGAACGCCTGACGCGTGGACCAGCGTCCAGGTCAGCAGCGCCAGCGGCACCAGAAGCCACCAGTGCACGATGCGGCGGCGTGCCAGTGCACCGAACAGCGCCAGGGGCACGGCCGCTGTGGCAAACGCGAGGGGTACCAGGTCGCCGGTATAGGCGACCGCGATGATCAGGATCGCGATGAGGTCGTCCACGACGGCCAAGGTCAACAGGAACGACCGGAGTGCGGCCGGGAGGTGGGTGCCGATCACCGCCAGCACCGCCAGCGCGAAGGCGATGTCTGTGGCCACCGGGATCGCCCAGCCCGCGCGCGCGCCGGCGTCGGTCGCCGTGAGCCACAGGTACAACCCGGCCGGGATGAGGACTCCGGACACCGCGGCCACCAACGGCAGCACTGCCTTGGCCGGGCTGCGCAGGTTGCCCACGACCAGCTCGCGCTTGAGCTCGACGCCAGCGACGAAGAAGAAGATCGCGAGGAGCCCGTCGGCCGCCCACTGCGCGACGCTCAACCGTAGGTCCAGGCGCTCGGGGCCAAAGGTCGTGCCCAGCAACGTCGAGTAGGAATCGCGCCATGGTGAGTTGGCCCACAGCAAGGCGACGACGGCTGCGGCCAACAGCAGTCCGCCGCCGGCGGTCTCCGAGCGCAGGATGTTCCCGACGTAGCGGGCCTCAGCGGTGGACACCCTGTCGAAGGCCCGGCGGAGCGCACGGGCGGAGGTTCGTGGGTTGCGCAGGCTCACTAGAGCTCCAAAGGGGCCGGGCCGGCCGGGCCGGCATACGAAGTCGGATACGGGAGTCGGATGTGGGGTTTGGAGGTAGCCTGCCCGTCATGAGCGCTGGCGAGCAGGGTCGTGACTGGACGTTCCTAACCAACCACGCCCACGTCCTGCTCTGCCTGGCCGCCGATCAGGATGTGCTGCTGCGCAGTGTGGCCCAGCAGGTCGGCATCACCGAACGAGCCGTGCAGCTGATCGTCGCGGACCTCTCCCAGGCCGGGTACATCACCCGGGTGCGGGTGGGCCGGCGCAACCACTACGCGATCGAGCTCCACGGGAAGTTGCGGCACCCGCTCGAGTCTCATCGCACCGTCGAGCTGCTTCTGCAGATCGTGACGACGCCGCGGCCGGTCCCGGGGACGGGCGCCGAGCTCTAGTCTTCCGACGCCCGTCACACCGGTGCCGTCAGCGCCGAAGCGTGAGGGCGACCCTGCTGTGGTCGGCCAGCGTGCCGTCCTCGACCAGGGCGACCCAGCCGCCACGGGAGAGCACCATCTCGATGAGCTCGTCGACGGCGTCGTCGATCACCTCGGGGTCTTCGACCTCCCCGGGCGCGGCGAGCAGGTCGCCGCTCGGATCAAGCCGTGCCGGGTAGAAGTAGCCCTCCTCGACCGCGAGCATCTCGGGTCGCTCCGTCCTGGCCGCGAGCCACGCGGACTCGATGCCTGAGACGGCTCGCTTGGCGCCGGTCCGCTGGTCGAGCAGGTCGAGCGCCTCCTGCTGCCTGGAGTGCAGGTAGTCGTTCAGCACCGGGCGGATGCGCGCGATCAGGTTAGAGGTCGGGGCAGTCAGCAGGCTTCCGCGTACGGAGCCGGCCAACCGCGAGACGTTGCCCGACGCCTGGCGGAACTCCGCCAGGACGCGTTCGGCGTCGACCAGCACCAGCGGCGCCGGGTGCAGCCTCAGGTAGGCGCCCAGCGCACGATCCACGTCGTGGAAGAAGGACCGGCGCTGGTGCGGCTGGACCTTGTGCTGCCGCCTGCCGCCCGACTGCTGCACCTGCCCCGGCGCCGATGCGGGCTCCGTCCCGGCGGCCCTGCGGGGGAAGGATGACACCCGGACGGGGCGGAGGTCGTCGCCCTGGCCGTCGAAGAGTCGGGCCTCATGCGGGCTCAGGGCCAGCACGACGTGTCGCGGTGTGCGGTGCAGGGCCCGGACCAGGTCCCGGGTGGCGAAGGTGGGGTCGATCACTGCCCGGTCGTTCACCAGCACGGGCAGGTGGACAACGGTCGAGATGGCAGCTGACACGAACACCCCCACGGCTGCGGTGGTCGGGCCGCGGCCGGCTCGGGCAACCAGGTCGGCCAGCGGCGCGAGCACGGTGCTGTAGGTGCCCGGGAGGGTTTCGGAGTCCAGTCGCCGCTCCACCTCCCGGGCCAGGCCTGTGAGTCGGGCCAGGTCGGCCGCCAGCATCCTGGGGGCGGGTGTGGTCGACATCAGCAGTGACACCGCGGGGTAGGCCCCACGTGACTGCAGCGACGTGACCAGTCCCGGGGTGAGCAGCAGGACGGCCGAGCGCGAGCTGGTGGAATCGGTGGCGCTCATGAGGGGTCTCCTGTCGAGGTCGAGACGCGTAGGCGGCTGGTCGCTGAGTGCGGAACCGTGGGACGAGCGGTCGTCGGGAGCACCGGCGGTCAGGTGGCGGGTGCGCATCAGGCTGGCCAGGACCGAGGCGGTGATCAGGGCGGCGATCACCGTGAGCGAAAGGCCGATCGGGATCTTGTAGACGTCCAGCAGCAGCATCTTGACTCCGACGAACACCAGCACCGCCGCAAGCCCGACCTTGAGGTAGACGAAGCGGTGGATCAGATCGGCGAGCAGGAAGTACATCGCCCGCAGGCCCAGGATCGCGAAGGCGTTGCTGGTGAACACCAAGAAGGGTTCTTGGGTGACCGCGAAGATCGCCGGGATCGAGTCCACGGCGAAGATCAGGTCGGTGCTCTCGATCAGGATCAGGACGGTGAACAGCGGTGTCGCGACCCAGCGGCCGTGCTCCTTCACCCAGAACTTGGTGCCGTGCCAGGTGGTGGTGTTCGGGATGACCCGCCGGGTCAGGCGCAGGATCGGGTGCTGGGTCGGGTCGGAGTGCTGGTTGCGGTGCCGGAACATCTGCACGCCCGTCGCCACCAGGAACGCTCCGAACAGGTAGAGCACCCAGGCGAACTCGTTGATCAGAGCCGCCCCGCCGGCGATGAAGCCCCCCCGCATCACCAGCGCACCGAGCACACCGTAGAAGAGCACCCGGTGCTGGTAGGCACGCGGCACCGCGAACGCGGTGAAGATCAGCGCGAAGACGAAGATGTTGTCGACCGCCAGGCTCTTCTCGATCACGTACCCGGCGTAGTACTCACCAGCTGCCTGCGCCCCGAACATGGCCCAGACCACCGCGCCGAACCCCAGCCCGATCGTCACCCAGGCCGCACTCCAGCCCGCCGCCTCTCGCAAAGAGACGACCTTCGCACCCCGGTGCGCCACCAGGTCGACAGCCAACATGATCAAAATGACCGCGAGCACAGCGAACCAGAGCCATAGCGGGACGGACATCAGACACCCTTCGGTAGCGCAGCTGCGGAACCGAAGGTCTCTCCCGGTGGCGGCCAACGGCCGCCACCCGCCCCACCGGGTCGCCCCAGATCGGGACGGCCGTACTGACGGCGAGGACGTGCGGGATACTCCCCTTCAGACGCCGACCATCTGGCCGACGGCGCCAGCAGGAACCCCTACTGACGAAACGAGTTTCGCGTATTGGGTCGCCGATGTCAATGGGGGAATCCGCGGCCGGACCCCGGCTCAGTAGCGACTGCGCCGCACTGGCCGAGGGCTCGCACGGCGGATGTGGCGGGCTCTGGAACCGCGCGACCTTCGGCCGAGTGGAGTCCGTGTCGATGCCGGGCGGGCGGTCAGTTCTCGCTCGAAGGTGACACCTTGTAGCGAACCCGGGGCGCACCACCCTGACGCTGACCGCTGAGCAGGCGCCCGCTGCCGCGCGGAGGGCAACTGGGCAGCCGAGGCAGCGGGAGGAAGTCATGACGGGCAGAAAGTTCTCGCCACTCAGTGAGGACTTCGCCGTGGCCAACGGATGGCCAACGCAGATCCCGTAGCCCTCGCATCGGCGGCACCGATCGCAGGAATTTCCGCAGATCAGCGCCTTCTACGGGGGGAGTGAACGTACTCCTAGAGCGGGTGTCGGCAGTTCGAATCTGCCCAGGCGCACAGAGTGTTTGTGCAGGTCAGCGATGTGCGCCTGGGCCATAGCGGTCGTCGTGGACGCCGTGCGCTGAGTCCCGTGGCCAACGGATGGCCAACGGCGACGCCGGCAGGGGGTGTCCCGACCGGTGACCCTGTCACCTGTAGGTGCAGCAGTCCCCACCCCGTCGCGCGGCGCGTGCTGCGGTGCCCTCCGTCGACGGCGTCGGAAGCGCCATCGCGCCTTCGGGTCCACCGCAACCCGCGTCGGCCCTGCCGGGCAGCCTCACCAGGTGTTCGCCGCGACCAGGCTCGCCACGTCCCCGGCGCCGAGCGCGGCGGACAGAACCACCACCTCGTCGAGCACCGCGTGCGCGGACGAGGCGCCGCTACCCGGCCGGGCGCCGAGCCACAGCGTTAGCGCGCCGGCCTCCGAGGGGGAGGTCGGCGCCGTCGCGACCTCCGACGTGTCCACCCACAGCCGCACGCTCGTGGGGCCCGAGCGGGTCAGGGTGAGCAGGTGCGGGTCGCCGTCGGGCGCGGTGACCTCAGCGAGCACCGCCAGCGGCCCACCGCCAGGGGGCACCTGCACCAGCTGCAGCAGGCCCGCGGAGACGCGCAGGCCGAGGTCGGCGCCGTCGTCCTGGGTCAGCCAGACGAGGTCGCCGGGTGCCGCCGGGTCGGTGATCGACACCCACAGCGCCAGGGAGGTGGCCTGCGCGACGCTCATCGTGCCGACCGGGTCGGGCACCGACTCCTCGACGCCTCCGCTCAGCCCGAGCGCGCCGCTCGGGTCGCAGACCAGCAGACCGGGCGACGGCGTGTTGCCGGGTACGGCGCCCGTCGCGGCGAAGTCGTAGTGCCGGGTGGGCGCCAGCGACGCCACGGCCGCGGACCATGCGTAGGAGCACGGGCGGACGTCGAAGGTGCCGGCCACTGCCGCGTCGTCGACGAAGACGGCTCCGGTCTGCCCCGCCCGCGGCACCGTGACGCCGACGCCCGCGCCGAGGCACGCGGCGAGCAGGACCACCGGCCAGCCCGGTCGAGCGCCTAGTCGCCCGTCGCGCGTGAACCGCGCCCGGCTCCGCCGGGCGCCGCCACGTGCCTCGCGCTCAGACCGTGCCCAGCGCATCGATCACCTCGGGGTACGCGATGGTCCGGCGCACCGGGCGGCGGCGCCGCTCGGCCAACGCCTCCACCACCTCTAGCGCGCCGAGAAGGACCAGCGGCGGCGCAAGCATGGTCAGCCGCCCGTTCGGTGACTGCGCCCAGCCCAACCAGAGGCCCCAGCCCGGGTGCGCCCCCACGACGACGCCCCTGACGAGGGACAGGGGCGTCGCGTTCGGGTCGCGCGTGCGGTTGGCGTCGCCCTTCGTGTACACGTACGGGCGCGTGATCGGCTCCCCGGCCCCGTCGAGCCTGGGCACCATCTGGCCGTCCTGGCCGTCCTCGAGGACGGGCAGCATCTGCAGGTCCACGATCCGGTGGGTCACCAGGTGCTTGCTGCCCGGCGGCCAGAACGTCACCACCTGGCCGACCCGCAGCTGGCTCGGGTCGCCGATCGACTGGAGCACGGCGACGTCGCCGGCCTCGACGAACGGGGACATCGAGCCGGAGGTCACGATGAGCAGCTGTTGGTCGTGCAGGCCGTACCAGGCCGGCACGGCGAGGCTCGCGGCGAACCCCCCGACGCACGTCACCACCGCTGTCCACACGAGCACGCGGAACGTCCCTCGCGGCGTGGGGTACCACCGTCGCGTGCGCCGGGGCAGGCGCGGGTCGTCGTCCTCCGGATCGGTGACGTGCTCCGGAGCGGTGACGGGCGGACGGCGCAGCGCGCGCACCGGACGCAGGATCCGGTCGACGAGTCGTCGCCCGGTGCTGGCCGCGGGCGTCTGCGACCACGCACTGAGCAGCACGAAGCCCTCGGCCCACCACCGCACGGGGCCGATCAGCGCCGCCCCGGCCGCCCACGGCCAGAGGAGCTCGCGGAACGCGCCGGACGCGCGCGCCCAGGCGCGGCCGAGACCCCGACCGATGTCGAGGCCGCCAGCCGCGACCGGGGCGATCGCCGTCATCGCGTGTCAGTCGTTGTTGACGGTCTGCTCGGCGAGGAACGTGAGCGCGACCTGAGCGTCCGTGTCCTGGAACGTGTTGTCGGTGACCAGCGGCAGGCCGACCGAGACGCACAGGTCCTCCGACGCGCCGGCGGCGAGCACACGGTCACCCGAGTCCTGGCCGATCGCCTGGTTGCCGACGATCGTGATCGGCGTGATCGGCACACCGGCCGCCAGGGTCCCGATCGGCGTGGCAGACGCTACGCCCGCCGCGTCGCAGCTGGCGACGCTCGCGTACACGTCGAGCTGCAGCTCCCCGGCCAGGTCCTCGGGCTGGGCGTTGATGCCGGTGACCTCGACCGCGTAGCGCAACTCCAGGGACCCGCCGTTCGACACCGGCACGACGCCGTACGCGACGTCACCGGGCGCCATGTTGAGGGACTCGAGCGTCTGGGTGGCGGAGTGGGCGGCGACGATGTCGACGGTGCCGGTCTGGAAGTCGCTCGCGCTCACCGGCTCGGTGTCGGTGAACAGCGCGCCGGTGACGAGCGACGTGACGCCGACGGCCGCGAGGGCGACGGTGAGCGCCGTCGCTCCGAGCCGGCTGCGCCGGCCGCGGTCCAGGTCGCTGCGGCGCTCGGGGGCGATCATCTCGCGGATGAGGTCATCCATGGTGACTCCTTCGGGCGGCTGGGCCGCCGGTTGGGGATCCGGGCGGGTGGGGGTTCACCTTCCCGGCTGGGGGGTAGGGGCGCTGTCGCGGGGTGCGGGCCGCGGGTCGTCTGGGGAGGGTCGTCAGCACCTCGCGCTGCTGGAGGACGACGTCCTCGGCGGGCACCGCTCGCGAGTACCAGAAGCCCTGGGCCTGATCCACGTCCAGCGAGCGGAGGTGGGCGGCAGTGGTGCCGTCCTCGACCCCCTCGGCGACCACCTGGAGGCCGAACGAGTGGGCAAGGTCGACCATCGCCTTGATCACGCTCCTGGCTCGGTCGCCGTTGTTCTCGTCGGCCAGGTCGGCCACGAAGAGCTGGTCGATCTTCAGGACGCTTACGGGGAGGTCGCGCAGCTGGGCGATCGAGGTCTGGCCGATGCCGAAGTCGTCGATCGCCACGCGCACTCCCGCGGCGTCAAGCGCCTCCAGCACGGGCACCACGCGGGTGCGGTCGGCGACCAGCGCGGTCTCGGTGATCTCGACCTGAAGGTGCTCGGGGTCGACTCCGTGCTCGCGCAGCAGGGTCTTGATGGTGGTAACGATCTCCGGGTTGGCGGCGGTGTGCGCGGAGAGGTTGACGGCGATCGGCAGGCGGTCCTCCCTCGGCCAGCGCGCGAGCTGTGTGACGACCGCGCGCAGCACGACATCGGTGACCTCGTCGATCAGGCCCGACTGCTCGGCGATCGGGATGAAGACGGAGGGGCCGATCCAGCCGCGCGTGGGGTGGCGCCAGCGGACCAGGGCCTCCAGGGCGACGGTCGTCCCGGTGACCAGGTCGATCTTCGGCTGGTAATGCACCGTGAGCTCGCCCGGGCGGGACAGGGACTCGTGCAGCTCGCCCTGGAGGACCAGCCGGGACGGGCTCGAGCCGTCGGCGGCCACGTCGTACAGCGCGACGCCTAGCCGGTGCTGCTTGGCGGTGTACATGGCGATGTCCGCCTTGCGCATGAGGCCACGGACGTCGTTGGCGTGGTCCGGGAGGACCGCCACGCCGATCGAGGTGGCGACATGGACGGCGAGACCGCCCAGGACGAACGGCTCGCCGAACACCGCGCGCGCCCGGTAGGCCAGCTTCTCGGCTTCCGCCGGCGTGTCGACCGCCAGGAGCACCGCGAACTCGTCGCCACCGAGGCGGGCCACCAGGTCTCGACCGCGGAAGGTGGCCTGCAGCCGGTCGGCCGCCTGCTGGAGGAGGTCGTCGCCGCGGTCGTGGCCCAGGGTGTCGTTGATGTCCTTGAACCTGTCGATGTCGAGCAGCAGGACGCCGACCCCCGGCCCGTCGCGGTGGGCGGCGTGGACGGCCCGCTCCAGCCGGCTGAGGAGCATGCGCCGGTTCGGCAGGCCGGTGAGCGAGTCGAGCAACGCCATCCGGGCGTTGTCCATCGCCGACCGCTGGAGGCTCTGCGACGCGGTGTGCACAGTGCGGTAGAGCACCAGCCACAGCAGGAGCAGCCCGAGGGCGGCGGCCAGCGCGATCGTCCGTACGGCCCTCGCCTGGGTGTCCGCGGCAGGGGTGTGGTCGAAGGTCACCTCCGCCGCGCCGACCAGGTGTCCGCCAGCGCGGACCGGCACGTAGACGTCGAGCGCGGTACGGGTGCTGCCGACCTCGTCCTCGCCGGCTGCAGCCAGGTGTGTACCGATGCGCGCGGCGGCCTCGCCCATGATCGCCGCCGACTCCAGCTGGCCCGAGTTGGGGAACGCCGAAGTGGAGTCGGACGCCGAGTCGAAGAGCATGATCCCGTCGACGTTCCACAGCCGCAGCGAGAGCACCGACCCGTCCAGCCGGGCGGTGGCCTCCGCGAGGGCCGCGCGTCGGGCGTCGTCGAGCACGCCGGTCTGGAACGCCTCCATCGGCACCATGGGGGCCACCCAGTCGGTCAGCGTCTCGGCGGAGCGCGCGCCCTCGCTGATCGACTGCTGGCGCATCACCTGGGAGGTTGCCACGACGACGCCGGTCGCCACCATGGCGATGCCGAGCAGGGAGATCAGCGCGAACCGCCGGGACAGCGTCAGGCGCGCTGGCCCTGCCAAGCCCGCTCGACGCGAGGTGCGGGACATCCGATCTCCTCGGTGACCCGGGGGGAGGGTCGGTGGGGGGGAGGGGCCGGGACGTGGGGGCGTCCAGGCCGAGGTTGTCGGTGCGAGGGACAGTAGGGCGAGGTCGATGGACTGCACGACCGCCGACTGAGGGTTTGGCGGGTCTTTCACCCGCTGATTCACCCGCGTGTCAGCCGATCGGCGTATTGCCGCCGCCGAGGCGCCCTTGTGCTGGCTTGGTCACCAGGCGCGTGCTGGGGCACCGCCTTCGTGGATCGGGGCGGATGCAGCACCCATGAGCAGCGTCACGAAGCGGCTCGCCAACCGGATCACGCGCGACTATGGGGCCTCCTCGTCGGGCGTCACGCGACGCCTGGAGGAGTTGGGGCTGGGCGAGCGAGTCCTGGCAGGGATCGTGTGTCGAGGTCACGGGGTGACCTCCGGCGGTTCGACTCGCGTTGGCGGCCCTGGACTGGCGTGATGTGCTCGTCAGAGCGGGCTCAGCCGACGAGGGCTGGCCGGAGAGGCTCGATGCCGAACTCGGTACGGGCGCGGACTGAGCGGGCGTCGCTGCCGCCGCCCCCGATGCGGCGGCCAGCACCACTTCGCATAGGCGGCCGGGCGTGATGCCATGACGCGGCCCACGGCGATGACGTCCACGAAGAGGTTCTGCCAAGGCTCTCATGGCCACGACCGCCGGCGGCGCGGTCAAGCGGTGGGTTGCGCCGTTCGTCTCCGTGATGTCTTGAGCCTTGTCGAAAGGCCTTGACGCTGACCGAGCCCGAAGCGCGCCAGCACTACCTCGACTACGACGCCTGCCACGACCTCGACCCCCAGGACCCCGCTGTCGATGACCTCGCCCTGCGCCTCGTCGAGGCGACGCGACGCCGCTACGGATCGGGCGACATGCCGGGCAAGGTCGCAGGCTCGGACGTCCCGGGCCTGGCCCAGGGCGCTGTCAACGCCGCGTCGCCGGCCTGGGGACGGCTCGACGCCCTGGTCCGCCAGCACCTCACCCCGTGACGCGCCGGGGCGACCACACGGGCCCTTCACATCGGCCCCAGGGTGGCCAACAAATGGCCAACGCAGAACCCGTAGCCTTCGCACCGGCGGTGCCGATCGCGGGCATCTCCGCAGATCAGCGCCTTCTGCGGGGGAGTGAGCACTCCCCTGAAGCGGGTGTCGGCAGTTCGAATCTGCCCAGGCGCACAGAGGTTGACGTCCGTCGGAACCCCGTTGCCGCCGCCCGCGGCAGGGCTGACGGCGGACGCCGTTGGGCGAGCGCGAACGTGCTTGCAGCGCGACTGGTCACGTGTATAGCATGCTGGTCGTGCGTACAGCCACCAGCCCGGACGGGCGTTCGGCGTCCGACCTCACCGCTCGGGCGAGGATCCGCGACGTGGCGATCGAGTGCTTCGCGGGCGACGGGTTCGACGCCCCGTTCCGGACGATCGCGGCACGCGCCGGTGTCTCGCCCGGGCTCATCACGCACCACTTCGGCTCGAAGGCCGCGCTCCGCGCCGAGTGCGACGCCGAGGTGCTGCGCCAGTACCACGCGCTGAAGACGGAGGCGATCGCCGACCCGAGCGCGCACCTGCTCGAGAGGCTGACGCTCCCGGGCATCGCCGCCCCCGTGACCGTCTACATGCTCCGCGCGATCCACGCGGGTGGGCAGCCGGCCCGGGACTTCCTGGAGAGCCTGGTCGACCACGCCCGCGTGATCATGGCCGACGCCGTCGCCAGCGGGATGACGCGTCCTTCGCGCGACGAGGAGGCGCGGCTGCGCTACCTCACGTACCAGACGATGGGCGCATTGCTCGTGCAGTTCCTCACGGCGCCCGATCTCACGCCTGCCGAGTTCATCGCCTCGCTGCGGGCCGGCCAGCGGGAGGCGGTCCTGCCACTCCTCGAGCTCTACACCGAAGGCTTGCTCACCAGTCGCGACATGCTGGACGACTACCTGCAGTACCTGTGGCAGCCCCCGGACGACCAGGCCCGAGCCGAGTTCCACCAGACCGCGTGACGGCACCCGCCGTCCGCGTCGCTCCACCCTGCAAACAGAAGGAAGCACGATGCCCGCACACGAGATGGCCGTCGAGGTCGAGGGTCTGACCAAGAGCTTCGGCAGCGTCCGCGCCCTGCGCGGCCTCGACCTGACGGTGCCCACCGGCCAGGTCACCGGGTTCCTCGGCCCGAACGGCTCCGGCAAGACGACGACGATCCGCATCCTGCTCGGGCTGCTGCGCGCCGACGGCGGCCGGGCGACCGTCCTGGGCGGCGACCCATGGGCCGACGCCGTACGGCTGCACCGGTCGATCGCCTACGTGCCCGGTGACGTGACGCTGTGGCCGAACCTCACCGGCGGCGAGGCGATCGACATCCTGTCCCGGCTGTCCGGCTCCCTCGACCCGAAGTGCAAGCAGGCGATGCTCGACCGCTTCGAGCTCGACCCGACCAAGAAGGCCCGGGCGTACTCCAAGGGCAACCGGCAGAAGGTCGCCCTCGTCGCGGCCCTCGCGTCGGACGCCGAGCTGTTGCTGCTCGACGAGCCGACGTCGGGCCTCGACCCCCTCATGGAGGCGGCGTTCACCGAGTCCATCCGCGAGGTGAAGGCCGCCGGCCGCTCGGTGCTGCTGTCCAGCCACATCTTCGCCGAGGTGGAGAGGCTCGCCGACCGCGTGACGATCATCCGAGAGGGTGCAACCGTCGAGTCCGGCACCATCGCTGAGCTGCGGCACCTGACGCGCACCCAGGTGACAGCCGTCCTCGACGGCGGCGCCGACGGCCTGGCGAGCCTGGCCGGCGTGCACGACCTCGTGACCCTCGACCGTCACGTCACCTTCGCCGTCGACGAGGCGGAGCTGCCGGCGGTACTCGCCGCCGTTGCCCGGCTCCAGCCGCGCTCGCTCGTCGCGAACCCCCCGTCGCTCGAGGAGCTCTTCCTGCGCCACTACGGCGACGAGCTCGCCGCACTGAGCGGGGGCGACCGATGACCGCGACGACGCTCCTGGTCGCGCCGGCCGTGCGGCATCCGGCGTCCGACACCCTCACCGGCACCGGCACCATGCTGCGGCTCGTCCTGCGACGCAACCGCGTCCGCCTGGCGGTGTGGTGGTTGGTGCTCGTCGGCCTGTTCGCCTACGTCGGCGCCTACTACACGGACGTCTTCAACACCCAGACCGCGCTCGACGACTTCGCGGCGCTGAGCAACACCCCGGGGATCAAGGCGCTCACCGGCCTGGCGGCGGCCCCCGACACGCTCGGTGGGGCGGTCTGGACGAAGATCTGGATGACCTGTGCCCTGTCGCTCGGGTTCGGCGTCGTCTTCCTCGTCACTCGGAACGGGCGCGCCGACGAGGAGCTCGGCCGCACCGAGCTGCTCCCGCTCGCGGGTGCTCGGCCTGCACGCCTACTCCGCGGCGTCGTGGCTGGTCAACGCGGTGCTGTGCGTTGCGGTCGGCGCGGGTGTCGCGCTCGTCTCGGCTGCCGGCGGGCTGGACCCGGCCGGTGCGGGGGTCACCGGCTCGCTCGTCGTCGGCGCCTCGGTGACCGGCGTCGGGCTGGTCGCGCTGGGGGTCGGTGCAGTCGCCGGGCAGGTGACGTCCACCTCGCGCGGCGCGAACGCGCTCGGCTCCGTCGTCCTCGGCGTGTTCTACGTGCTGCGAATGGTCGGTGACCTCGGCGACGGACGGCTGACCTGGGTCTCGCCCGTCGGATGGGGACAGGAGATGCGGCCGTGGGGGGCCAACCGGTGGTGGCCGTTCGCCCTGCTCGTCGTGCTCGCCGCCGTGCTGGCGACGGTGGCGGCCCGGCTGGAGGCCCGACGAGACCTCGGTGCCGGGCTGATGCCCGAGCGACCGGGCCCGGCCGGAGCACCCGCCCGGTACGCGACGCCGCTCGGCCTGGCGCTGCGGCTCCAGCGCGGCCCCATCATCGGCTGGTCCCTCACGGTCGTCCTGTGCGCGTTGCTGTTCGGTTCCGTCGTCGAGTCGATGACCAACCTGCTCAACGACGCCGGTTCCATGCCGGCGATGCTCGGGGGCACCGGCGTCGACGCGCTGCTGGCCCTGCTCGTGGTGATGATCGCCATGGTGACGGCGGTGTTCGCGCTCCAGTCCGCGGTCTCGCTGCGGGCCGACGAGGCGAGCGGGATCGTCGAGCCCCAGCTCGCGGGCGCGCTGTCCCGGAGCCGGTGGGTGCTCCAGCGTCTGCTGATCCCGGCCGTTGGGACGGCAGTCCTGCTGCTCGTCGGAGGCGCGGGCATGGGCGCGGGCTACGGCTCGATCATCGGCGACCCGGGGCAGACGAGCCGGCTGGCGGTCGCCGCCCTGGCGTACTGGCCGGCCGTCATGGTGCTCGTCGGCGTCGCGGTGGCGCTGTTCGGCTGGTTGCCGCGGTTGGCGATCCCGCTGACCTGGGGAGTGCTCGCCGCGATGTGGTTCATCGTCATCATCGGTGACGCGCTGCACCTGCCCGGCTGGCTGCTCGACGTGCTGCCGTTCTCGGCGACGCCGTATCAGCCGTTCGAACCGCTGACGCCGACGCCGCTCGTCGTCATGGCGCTCGTCGCCGCGGCGCTCGTCTGGACCGGGCTCGACCGCTTCGCGCGGCGCGACGTGCAGCCGGGGTGATCATCCGGCCGGGGAACGACGACGAGCGGCGCTCCGTCCGCGCCGGCCGGTCACTTCCCGGCGGGTGACCCCTTGGCGCGCTTGGCCTCCAGCTCGGTGACGGCCCCGGGTGTCCCGTGGGTCTTCGGCTTCTTCTCCTGCTTGGGCTTGCGGACTTCGCGGCCGCCCTTGTTCTTCGACGCCATCGTGGTTCCCCTTCGTCGGGACACGTGCCGTGGTGCTGGGCGCCGCGGTCTGGTGGTGACTCACGCTACCCGCACCGCGGGGCCTGGCCCAGGGGTCGACGACGGCGCGCCGCCCCTCGCACCACGGTGGTGGCCTGCCGGTCGTGGCCGATCTCGCCCAGGTGGGTGTGCGTGAACCGGTCGGTGAACTTCAGGCCGTACCCGAGGGCACGGTCCCCGGCCACGTGGAATGCCCAGGCCAACGACAGGAGCAGCGCCCATCGCAGATCGGCGACGATCCCGATCGCCCCGAAGAGGGCGGGCCCGACGTAGCTGTGCACGGCGTCGTACGCCAGCGCACCGGCTCGCGGGCTGCGCGCATAGCCGACCATCGAGAGGTCGAAGGCCAGGAACAGGGCGATCGGCCACCACCAGGCGAAGCCGAGCTGGACGCCGAGCACCAGGACGAACGTGGCGACGGCGAGGCTCTCCGTCCGCTGGACGATCACCGGCAGCCGATCCATGTGCCCTCCCCGACGTGACGACGAGCCCGCGAAGCCGTCTGCTTCGGGAGAGATACCGTCCGATCTCGTGGGCCGTTCGTCAACACCGACCCGATGATCGCCTTCGAGAACACTCTCGACGTCGCGCGGCCACCCGAGGTCGCCTTCGCCGCACTCGCGGATCTGACTCGCGTCCCGGAACTCTTGCTCGGCCGTGCGTCGGTGCGGCAGTCGAGGACTTTCCCCGCTGTCGGCCATGGTTTAACGTCAGCACGAGACCGCGACGACGCGTGTCGTGGCGTGCGGGTGCGATGGGGGTGCTTGGACCATGCGAGTCACCGAGGTGCTGAGGCGTAAGGGCGGTTCGGTCGTCACCATCGCTCCGGATCGGAGCGTGCGTGAGCTGCTCGGGCTCCTGGCCGAGCACCGCATCGGTGCTGTCGTGGTCTCGGACGACGGGGTCCGCGTCGACGGCATCATCAGTGAGCGGGACGTGGTCCGGCGGCTGCACGCGGACGGCGACCGCATCCTCGACGGCGCGGTGTCGGCGATCATGACCGTCGAGGTGCACACCTGCGGCCCTGCGGACCAGCTCGATGAACTCATGGCCGTGATGACGGAGCTCCGGATCCGGCACCTCCCCGTCCTCGTGGACGGTCGGCTGGCCGGGATCGTGAGTATCGGCGACGTGGTCAAGCACCGGATCGCCGAGGTGCAGGACGAGCGCGACCATCTGACGGCCTACATCACCGGCTGAGTCTCCCCGGCACTGTCGGCGACCCGAACGGCGGGTTGCACAACGGGCAAGTTTGCACAATGGGCAAACGCCATGCGACCCTGGTCGAGTGCAGGAGTCGCTACGGGAGATCAAGAACCGCCGCACGCACCGCGCGCTCGCGGAGGCTGCGTTCGAGCTGGCGATGGAGCACGGCCTCGACGGGTTCGTGATCGACGACGTCGCGAGTCGGGCCGGGTACTCCCGACGGACGTTCGCGAACTACTTCTCCGGCAAGGAGGAGGCGGTCGCGGCCGCGGTCATCACGGAGGGGATCGCCGGGGCGGTCGCCGAGCTCGGCCCCCAGTCGTCCGGGGGCTCGTTGCTCGATCTCCTCGAGCGGATCACGCGAGCGCAGCTCGACGAGCGAACGATCGAGCGCATCGTGCGGCTGCAGGAGCTGGCGCAGCGCTACCCGACGCTCCGCCCCTATCTGCTGCTGACGGGTGAGGGTCTGCGAGAGAGCGCCGCCGCGGTGATCCGCAGCCACAACCCGTCCGACGCCAGCCTCGACACCGTCCTCGCGCTGCACGCGTGGTACGGGACGCTGAGCGCCCTGTTCACGGGCGGCCTCGAGATCGTCCCCGAGGGGGAGCCGCGGGTGGCCGGCGCGCTCACGGTGGCGGAGTTCCTCGATCTCGCCTTCTCGCGCCTGCGCAGCGGCTTCGACTCCGGACCCGCACCGACCTCCTGAGCCCCTGCACCGACACGACGGAAGAGACCCATGTCCAGCCTGCTCGCCCGCGTCGCCCGCTTCGCCTTCCACCGCGCCTGGCTGGTGATCGCGGTGTGGCTGGTGCTGCTGGGAGCCGTGATCGTCCCGGTGGCGAGCAACGGGATCACCATCACCTCGGACACCTCGATCTCCGGGACCGAGTCGCAGGACGTGCTCGACCGGGTCGCCGACCTGTCGGACGCGACCGGCGGGCAGGCCCGCATCGTCTTCACCGTCCCCGACGGCGAGCGCGTCGACACCGAGGCTCGGGTCGCGGCGATCCTCAGCGCCGTCGACGCGGTCTACGGCGTGGAGCACGTCGTCGACGCCCGGCCCGGCCTGGAGGCCCAGGCGCAGGAGCAGCAGCGGCAGATCGCCGAGGCCGTCGCCGCACTCCCCGCCGAGATGCAGGCAGCGGCGCTGCAACAGGCGCAGACCGAGATGGTCGCCCAGCTGCAGGCCCAGGTCGAGCAGCTGGGCTACGGGCCGCTGATGGTCGACGGCGCGCCGCTCCCCTCCGTCCTCGTCGCAGCCGCGGGCGACATCGCCCTGTTCCGGTTCCAGTTCGACGGCCAGCTCACGTCGCTGCCCGCCGGGACCACCGAGGCGGTCGTCGACGCCGCGATGAACGCCGACGGCGTCGAGCAGCTCACCGTGCTGCCGACGAATTCCCTGAACGACGTCCTCGCCGGTCTGTCCGTCGGCGCCGGTGAGGTCATCGGCGTCAGCGTCGCGGCGATCGTCCTGGTCCTCGCCCTGGGCTCGCTCGTCGCAGCCGGCCTGCCGCTGCTCACCGCGCTCGTCGGGGTCGGCTTCGGGGTCGCCGGCTCGCTCGCCTTCAGCGTGCTCGTCCCGATGAACTCCATCACCCCGGTGCTCGGCCTGATGATCGGGCTGGCCGTTGGCATCGACTACGCGCTCTTCATCGTCAACCGCCAGCGACGGCTCATCCTGGACGAAGGTCTCAGCGCGGCAGACGCGACGGTACGGGCCGCGGGCACAGCCGGGTCCGCCGTGTTCTTCGCCGGCCTCACCGTGGTCATCGCGCTGACCGCACTGACCGCGATCAAGATCAGCCTGCTGAACCTGATGGCGATCGTCGCCGCGGTCACGGTGACCTCCGCCGTGCTCGTCGCCCTCACCCTGCTGCCGGCGCTGCTCGGCCTGATCGGGGAGCGGATCGTGTCGGCCAAGGCCCGCGCGGCGCACGAGCGCAAGGGGAGCGGCAGGCACCCGATCGCCACGGCGTGGTCCGGGTTCGTCACCAGGATGCGCTGGCCGGTCGTCGTCGGCGTCGTCGCGATCCTCGGCGTCGTCGCCATCCCGGCCGTCGGGATGAGCCTCGGGATGCCCGACGGCGGCACGGCTAATACCGACACCACCGCCCGGCGGAGCTTCGACGCGATCTCCGAGGGATTTGGCGCCGGGTTCAACGGCCCGCTCCTCCTCGTCGCCGAAACCGAGGACGCCACGGCGCTCGACGAGGCGCAGGTCGCCCAGCTGACGGTGGGCCTCGCCGAGGTCGACGGGATCGAAGTCGTCCAGCAGATCGGCGCGAGCCCGGACGGCGACGTCGTCATCCTCACCGCGATCCCCAGCACGGGACCGAGCGACGAGGCCACCGTGGACCTCGTGAACCGCCTGCGCGACCCGGCCCTGCCTGCCGCGATGGGCAACGGCGTCGTGCTCGGAGTCACCGGCCAGGCAGCGGTCAACATCGACATGGCCGACAAGCTCGCCAACGTGCTGCCGATCTACATAGTCATCATCGTCGGACTGTCGATCCTGATCCTGCTGCTGGTGTTCCGCTCGATCCTGGTCCCGGTGATCGCCACCGCCGGGTTCGTGCTCTCCCTCCTCGCCACCCTCGGGGTGACAACGCTCGTGTTCCAGGACGGGTGGGCGAAGGAGCTGTTCGGGTTCGACACGGTCTCCCCGGTGATGCCGTTCATCCCGATCTTCGCCACCGGGATCCTCTACGGCCTGGCCATGGACTACCAGGTGTTCCTCGGCACGGCCATGCGCGAGGCCTTCCGCAACGGCGAAACCCCGGTCGGTGCGATCCGGCGGGGCTTCGCCATCAGCTCGCGCGTGGTGGTTGCCGCCGGTCTCATCATGGGCTCGGTGTTCAGCGGCTTCATCTTCACCGACGAGGTCATGATCAAGCAGATCGGCTTCGCCCTCGCCGCGGGCATCCTGATCGACGCGTTCCTGATCAGGATGACCCTCGTCCCTGCGCTCATGGCCATCCTCGGGCGGAGCGTGTGGTGGCTCCCGACGTGGCTCGACCGGGTCCTCCCCGACCTCGACATCGAAGGGCACCGCCTCGCCGCGTTGCCCGCTCCGGAACCGGTGATGAGCCGGTCCTGAAGCGGGCGACGAGCCGGCTCGAACCTGCCCAGGCACACAGAGCGCACAGAGCGGGGTGTCGGCGCTCGGAGAACCGCGACGACCACGGTGCGAGGGTCCAGGCGCCTCAAGGCCGGGCGGGGTCGTGTCGATCTCGCGGTGGTGAGTTCCGCTTCCCCAGGAAGCCCCCGCAAGCCCCGCGGCACCTCACTGCCAGGCGTCAACATCATCGGACTGATCGGGTTGGGTCTTGTCGCTCTCCTGGGATTGACCAGCGGGCTCAGTGGTGTGCTGATCTTCGCGGGCCTGTACTTCCTTGTCACCGGTGCCTGGGCAGTCGTCCGACGCGGCTCCTGGCTGGGCAAGTCCACGCGGCGGGCCGGGGCAGGGGTCCTGGCCGGCGGACTGGTTCTGATGATCGCCGGAGGCGCGGTCGCCGAACCCACCGATGACGTCCCGCCGGCGGCGTCGGCACCGGGCGTCACCCATCAGCCGAGTCCGGCTCCGACCCCTACCGCCACTCCCACTCCGGTGCCCGAGCTCGCCCTCGGGGTCGACGTGCAAGCGGTCACAACGACCGCCGCTCCGCAGACGGCCCTGGCGACCGCGATGCTGCTCGACGTCAAAGGCCGGGCGCCGAAGACGGGGTATGACCGCGACCTCTTCGGCAGCGGGTGGATCGACGTCGACCGCAACGGTTGCGACACCCGCAACGACATGCTTTCTCGGGATCTGGAGCCTCAGACGTTCAAGGTCGGCACCCACGACTGCGTGGTGCTCACCGGGACACTCGCCGACCCCTACAGCGCCACGACCATCGACTTCGTCCGCGGAAACGCGACCAGCAACGCCGTCCAGATCGACCACGTCGTCGCACTGTCCGACGCCTGGCAGAAGGGCGCGCAGGGCTGGGACGAGGCGCGGCGGGTCGGCTTCGCCAACGACCCTATGAACCTGCTGGCCGTAGACGGTCCCCTGAACACGCAGAAGGGCGACGGAGACGCCGCCACGTGGTTGCCGCCGAACAAGGCCTTCCGGTGCCAGTACGTCGCACGACAGGTCGGCGTGAAGTACACCTACGGACTGTGGGTGACCGAGGCCGAACGCAACGCGATGGTCAGCATCCTCTCCGCGTGCCCCGATGAGCCCCTTCCCGCCGGCTCAACAGTGCCACCGGTGCCGGCTCCGGCACCCGCGGCTGAACCCGCACCTGCACCTGCCGCACCTGAGCCGGAACCCACTGCACCGGCTTCGGCTCCGGCTCCGGCACCGGCCACACCCGCGAACCCGGGGAACTCGATGAACTGCGGGGACTTCTCGGCGTGGCCGGCGGCGCAGTCGTGGTACGAGACCTACCTGCCGTTCTACGGTGATGTTGCCGGCCTCGATGGGGATGACGACCGGGTTGCGTGCGAGTCGCTCCCCGGGGCGCCGTAAGCGCTCCGCGGACTGACGCTGGCGCGCGACGCTCTTCGGCGGCGCCTGAGAGCGATCCGACCAGGATGGGCCCACTACCCCCGAAGCGACCCGTGGGCGGCACGTTCTGGTTGCGCCGGAACAGGTTGGTCGGATCGTACGTGGCCTTGACCGCGCCCGGCCGGGCCCAGGTCGCGCCCGGGTAGGCGGCGCGCACCCGCTCCGGCCCCTCGTCGCCGATGAAGTTCACGTACGCCCCGGTGTCTCCCTGGTCGAGCCGCGCCACCATCCCAGCCACCCACGCGGCGCGGACAACCCGGTCCTGGGGCCCGTCGTAGAACGCGGCGACGTTGGCGACGATCCGGCTGGACCGGTGGGCGTAGGCGGTGGCGTCAGCGGGGACGCGAGCAACAGCACCGCCGAGGACCCGCAGCTGCACCACGCGCATCCCGTCCGTTGCCTCCAGCCGGTCGACGATCGTGGCGGCCAGGTCGCGTTCGACGGAGTCGATGAGCATCGTCTTCGAGACCGCGGTGGGGTGGTAGTCCGGGTCGGCCGGCTGGAACATCTCCGGGTAGCTGATCGGGCGCACCAGGTCGGCGAGCGGGTCGGCGAGCGCGCGCAGCGGTGCCAGCGCCGCTGCGTCGTCGTCGGCCGACCCCGCGAAGCAGAGCAGCCCCATGATCACCAGGCTGCCATGCAGCTCGGCGGGCACGAACGGCATCGGAGGGCAGGGCATCACGTTCGCGATAGTGGTCAGCTCGTCCGGGGCGGCCTCGGCCGCGGCGATGGACCCGGCGACGGTCTCCGCCGTCGCCGGCAGGAACAGCATGCCGCCGACCACCTGGTCGACCGGGTGCAGCCGGAACTTCAGCCGCATGACGACGCCGAAGCTCCCGCCACCGCCGCGGATCGCCCAGAACAGGTCGGGGTGGGAGTGCTCGTCGACGCGGAGCACCTGCCCGTCGGCGGTGACGACGTCGGCCGCGAGCAGGTTGTCGATGGTCAGGCCGTGCTTGCGCGACAGGTACCCGAGGCTGCCGGTGTCCCCGAAGCCGACGGCGAGCCCGTGCGCCGCGCCGCTGTGCCCGCCACTGCGCACGGCGAGCGAAAGGCCCGTCTGCCGGGCGACGACGGCGGGGGTGGGGGTCGGCGTCAGGGGTGGACATGCGATGTTCCTCCCCATGGGCGTGCCCATCCGGATGGGCATGGCTGGTTTGACCGGCATGACGAGCGGAACTCATCGGGGGCAACGCGAGCCGCGGCGGGCGTGCTCTCGAGCGCAACGGGGGCAATGCTGGGGGCGTTGCCCTTCCCGGGTGGAGGTCCGATGCGGAATCAGGTGCAGCTGATCGCCTACGCCGACCGGTTCGGAGGGTCGGTCGCGGGACTCCAGGAGGTCCTGGACACCGAGTTCCCCGGGGTGTTCGGCGGCGTGCACGTCCTCCCGTTCTTCGTCCCGTTCGACGGGGCCGACGCCGGTTTCGACCCGGTGGACCACACGCAGGTCGACGCGCGGTTGGGCACCTGGGACGACCTGGCAGCGCTGGGCGCGGAGCGCGACACGGTGGTCGACGTGATCGTCAACCACGTCTCGGCCGACTCGGCGCAGTTCCGCGACTGGATCGAACGCGGCGACGCGTCCTCGTCGGCGGACATGTTCCTGACCATGTCGGCGGTCTTCCCCCGCGGCGCGAGGGAGGAGGACCTCACCCGCATCTACCGCCCGAGGCCAGGCCTGCCGTTCACGCCGGTCATGGTCGCGGGGCGACGTCGGCTCGTGTGGACCACGTTCACGCCCCAGCAGGTGGACATCGACGTGCGCTCCGAACCGGGTCGGGCCCACCTGGGCTCGGTTCTCGACGCCCTCGCCTCGGCGAGGGTCGCCCTGGTGCGCCTCGACGCCGTCGGCTACGCGGTGAAGACACCTGGCACCTCCTGCTTCATGACCTCGGAGACCTTTGCCTTCATCGACGACCTCACCGCGCAGGCGCGTCGTCGGGGCATGGAGGTCCTGGTGGAGGTGCACTCGCACTACGAACGGCAGGTCGAGATCGGCCGACGGGTCGACCGCGTCTACGACTTCGCGCTTCCTCCGCTCGTCATCCACGCGCTCACGACGGGCGACTGCCGTCCGTTGGCGGAGTGGATGGCCGTGCGGCCCACCAACGCCATCACCGTCCTGGACACGCACGACGGCATCGGCGTCGTCGACGTCGCGGCGGACCCCGACGACCCGTCGAAACCGGGCCTCCTGACTCCGCAGCAGGTCGATGCGCTGGTGGAGGGCATTCACCTGCGCACCGACGGGCAGAGCCGGGCGGCGACCGGCTACGCGGCGTCCAACCTGGACATCTACCAGGTCAACTCGACGTTCTACGCCGCTCTCGGAAGCGATGACCTTCGCTACCTGATCGCCCGGGCCGTCCAGTTCTTCGTCCCCGGCATCCCGCAGGTCTACTACGTCGGGGCCCTGGCGGGGGAGGACGACATGGAGCTGCTGAGGACGACCGGGATCGGCCGGGACATCAACCGCCACCACTACACGCGCGAGGAGATCGCACGGGCCGGCGCACGGCCGGTGGTCCGGGCGCTCAAGGGCCTCGCCCGGTTCCGCAACACCCACCCCGCGTTCGGCGGCGAGTTCTCCTTCGATGCCGCGGAGCGCGGCTTCGCCATGGCGTGGCGGGACGGGAACGCGTCGACTGCGCTCGAGGTCGACGCGGAGCTGGGTGCGGCCACTCTCACCTGGACGGATCGCGAGGGGACGCGGACCAGTCGGGACCTGCTCGCCGACCCGCCGAGGGACGTCGCGGCCGGCTGACGCCGTGGCTGTTGATGCGGTGACACCGGGCGCCGCGCGAGGAGAGTGGTGGCCATGAGGCGGTTGATCGCGTGTGCAGGCGGTTCGGCGATCCTGGTACTCAGTCTCACCGGATGCATCATGGAGGGGCCGGAGAGTGCCTACCTTGAGATCGTCAACGAGTCGGACGCCGAACTGAGCATCGTTACGGGCGATGTGACGTGGAGGACGGTGGACCCACACGGTCGTACGTCACTGGGGCTCAACGGGAGCGGTGATGACTGCACGGACTGGACCGTGCGTGCCCTGGCCGACGGCGTGGAGGTCTCCCGCATCGGACCGCCGGTATGCGGTGGCGACACATGGGTGATCACTCAGGAGAACCTCGACGAATTGCCGTAGGGCGCTTGGTCTGAGCCCTTGGAGCTCCGGCCGGCCCGCGGCCCGTCAGGCGTCCTGCCTTCCGGGTAGAAGGGGTGGTGGACGCATCGAGCGCGTCTTCTACCCGGTGCTCCCGTCCGATCGCCACGCGGGCGAGGTGCTCGACCGGCTCGCCGCGCGTTCGGCGTCTGGTGCCTAGGGCCCACATGATCTGAGCGCTTCGCCGGTAGCGTCCCCTCCGAGCCTGGAGCGTCGAGTGCGGAGCCATGAGCGGAAGCGGGGTTGACCGATGACACCTCATGCGGTGACGGCGGATGACGAGCGGGCGGACGCTCTCGAAGCGTTGCGCGCCGAGCTGCCTGCGACGTCGTTCGTCGACGACCCGGAGACCATCGCCGCGCGTTCCGTTGACGCATCCTTCATCCTGCCGGAGGGGCGACCGCTCACCCTCATCGTGCCGGCCGGCGCCGAGGAGGTCTCGGCCGTCCTCCGCATCGCCAACTCTCGCGGGATCCCCGTCGTCCCGCAGGGCGGCTTGACCGGCCTGGCCGGCGGAGCGAGCGCCGTCGAGGGTGCCGTCCTGCTCGACCTCTCCCGGATGGACAAGGTGCTGCGCGTCGACCCGGTGGACCAGGTCGCCGTCGTGCAGCCCGGCGTGATCACCGCGGACCTCAACGTGGCGGTCGCGGCGCACGGCCTCTTCTACCCGCCGGACCCGGCGTCGTGGGACACCTGCACCATCGGCGGGAACGTCGCGACGAACGCCGGCGGCATGCGCTGCGTGAAGTACGGCGTGACCCGCGACTTCGTCCGGACCCTTGAGGTGGTGCTCGCCGACGGGACCGTGATCCGCACCCGCCCCAGCACGGTGAAGGCGGTGGCCGGCCTCGACATGACGAGTCTGTTCGTCGGCTCCGAGGGCACGCTCGGCGTGATCACCGAGGTGACCGTCGCGCTCCTGGCCGCGCCCGGCCCGACCCGCGGCGTGAGCGCCGGCTTCCGCACGGTGGCCGACGCCCTGGCCGCCGCGAACGACATCATGGCCGGCCCGCACCGGCCCAGCACCCTTGAGCTGCTCGACGCCGTCGTTGTCGACGCCGTGTGCCGGCTCAGCCCGGAGGCGGGGCTGCCGGCAGGCGCCGGCGCGTGGCTGCTAGTGCTCACCGACGCTCGGGTGGGCGGCGAGGACGACGTCGCCGAGTACGCCCGGGTGTGCCGCGCGCACGACGCGCTCAGCCTGGACGCCGCGGACGACCCGGAGCACGTGACGGGGCTGCTCGCGTCCCGGCGGCTGCTCAACCCGGCGATGCGCGAGTACCGCGGGGCGAGCCTGAACGACGACGTCTGCGTGCCGCGCAGCCGGCTCGGCGACGTGCTGGCCAAGCTCGCCGAGCTGTCAGCGGAGATCGGCCTGCCGATCGGGACCGGCGGGCACGTCGGCGACGGCAACCTGCACCCGGTGATCGCCTACGACCCCGCCGATCCCGCCCAGCTGACCGTCGCGCGCGACGCGCACGAGCGGATCATGGCGCTCGCCGTCGAGCACGGTGGCACCATCAGTGGCGAGCACGGCATCGGCACCGAGAAGCTCGCAGCACTGCACCTCGAGCTCACCCCGCGGGTGCGCGAGCTGCAGCACGCTCTGAAGGGCGTGCTCGACCCGAACGGGATCCTCAACCCGGGCAAGAAGCTGTGACGGACCAGCGGTGACGCGAGAGCGCAACGTCCCCGGGTCAGAGCACCAGGCGGCCGGCCGCACCTCTCCCGCATGCGGGCCGCAGGGGGAGCCGATACCGTCCGAACAGGGTCACAGCGACCCCGCACGTCGAGGCGGAGGTTGTCATGGCCATCGGAACCTTGCTCGTCATCCTTGCCATCGTGCTCGCGGCTGCTGCCCTGTTCATCCACGCGCACTCCTCCAGGCTCCTGGCGGCTGCCGTCAT
This sequence comes from Actinomycetales bacterium, assembly GCA_038204895.1. Lineage (GTDB taxonomy): Bacteria > Actinomycetota > Actinomycetes > Actinomycetales > Cellulomonadaceae > Actinotalea. Next base: position 42,130 of record JBBRCL010000013.1, read on the forward strand.
CGTGGGCTTCATCGGGGTGCTGGCGGGAGTCGGTACGATCTCCATCTCGTAGCGCCGGGCGCAGCTCACTGGTCCGACAGCCGCCGGAAGCCCGCCACGAAGGGAGCCGTCACCGTGCGCGCTCTGTCCGCCGCCTTGGAAGGCTCGTGGGTGCCCCCAACCCGAAGTGGGGCCTGCTCGGCGTGATCGTCGTCGGGAGCCTGGTCATCGCGACCGTTACGGGCTGTCGGCGCTTGCAGCCGCCATACCGGCCCGACTCGAGACGACGCGCGGGCCCCTGTCACACCCCATCGCGAGAATCACACGACTGGATCGGCTAGAAGCCGACCGCATTAGCGCCGGCTTCTAGCCGCTCGCACTCATCTGCGATCGTCTTGGCGTTCACTTCGGACAGCCCGGGGGCGCGGAGCAGGAGGATCTCCCACAACGGTCGCGAAGGCGGCTGCAAGCCCCAGTCCGGCTCGCCGGGGTTCGGCGGCGGTGGTGACCCTGGGTCGGTTTCCGGCGGTGCCGACGGGTCACAATGGAGGCCAGCAATCTCGCACGCCCAGCGCTTGCGTTGATCCTCGGTGAGGAGGCCCGTTACCAGATCGACCATCTGCATTGAACTGAGGCCAATGCGCACGGCCGCTTCGCAGGCCTTGTGGCCGGCAGGAAGGCTGTCCAGATCCATGTCAACCGGTGCGGTCCCACCGTGAGGGGTTCGAAACCCGTCCCTGTTGTGGGACCGGTCTCATCGCGGTGTGCCAAGGCCCACCCTCACCGCGAGCTGGTCAATTCTTGTGATCGAGCTGTGACCTCATCGGGCCCTGCAGGTCACGCGGCGTCTGCCTGCCGTGGTGCGGACGGGTCGTGCCGATTCGGTCCGTCGCTACGATCCCTTCGTGGCAACAGATGATGTGGTCGTCGAGGTCGCCGAGTCGGTCGACCAGGAGCTCGTCGATGCCTGGGAGCGGCTGCTGCCGCAACTGTCCAGGTCGGCGTGCGCCGTCACCGCGTCCGCCCTGCAGGAGATCCTCGACTCGAATGCGACCTCTCTGCTCGTCGCCCGCGTCGACGGAGCGATCGTCGGGTCCCTGACGCTGGCGGTGTTTCCCATCCCTACCGGTCGGCGCGCCTGGATCGAGGACGTCGTGGTCGACGAGGCGGCTCGTGGGCGCGGCGTCGGCGAGGCCCTCACGCGTGCGGCGGTGGCGCGGGCGGCGGTCTTGGGGGCGCGGACCGTCGACCTGACCTCGCGGCCGTCGAGGGCAGCGGCCAACCGGCTCTACCAGCGCGTCGGCTTCGAGGCTCGGGAGACAACGGTCTACCGCTGCGCGCCGGCGGAAGGAGCGGAGTAGCGCGGAGCCACAGCGGGGCCTACCCCAGGTAGTCGATCCGGAACACCGGGTAGTTCTCCGCGACGTCGACGATCTCCGCAGCCGAGCTCCGCGGCGGAGTGGCGCTCGGCGGTGCCCACATCGCGTGGCTGCCCAGCCACGAGCGGCTGGTCGCGCTCGCGGACGACGTCGCCGAGATCGTCGACCTGGCCCTGGCGAACAGCGTGGTGCTGGACCGGTTCACCGGGACGGCGGTGCTGGCCGGGGAGCACGCGCGCCAGATCGGCGCGCTCGGGTACGTCGCGCGGGCCAGCGGCGTCGACCTGGATGCGCGCCGGGACCACCCGTTCCACCCCGACACCACGCACGTCCCCGCCGGTGCTGCGCACCGGCGGGGACGTGCTGGCCCGGTTCGGTGTCCGTGCCGGGGAGGTGCAGGCCAGCGTGCGGCTGCTCGGGCTGCTGCTGGCCGACGCCGAGCTCGGGACGGTGCTGCGCGAGCGCCCCCGGCGGGTGCCCGGCGGGGGCGTTGCCGGCGTCGGGCTGGTCGAGGGCTGGCGGGGGACGATCGCGCACCGCGTGGAGATCGGGGCCGACGGCCGGATCACCCGGCTCAAGGTCGTCGACCCGTCCTTCCTGACCTGGCCGGCGCTCCCCGTTGCGTTGCGGGACACGATCGTCACCGACCTCCCGGTGAGCAACAGGAGCTTCAACCTGTCCTATGCTGGCAACGACCTCTGAGGGTCGGCAGAGGGGGCAAGGGGGTATCGCGGGGGGCTCGACGCAGGGCTCGACTGAGGGCTCGGCGGACCTTCGCGCGAACGGGTGGAACGTGCGCCAGAGTTACTGGTCAGTAGTTGACCGTCGAAGGCCCTCAGGTACACACTGAGCACCGACAGTGCGCACCGCCTGCCCCCTGCGTGGTGCGCACTGTCTCATGTCCGGACGGGACCGGTACAGGCACGATTCCCCGGCTCGTCGTGCGGGACTCCCACCCTCTGCCGGCCGCCCGGCGGCCAGGCGCGGCGCGCCAACACGCCCGGTTCCGGGGAGCACAGATACCGTGCTGGTGTGACTCCTCGCGCGCGCACCCCCACCCGGGAGCCGGAGCCTGGCGGCACCCATCGGCCGGCCGGTCGCTCGACCGAGTCCGGGCCCCTGTCCACCGACCAGCTCGTCGAGTGCGCCCGGACCGGGTGGCGCGCCGCCCTGGTCGCCGAGGCCGGTGACTCCGCGCTGGCCGACGTCGACCGGCTCAAGGGCGCACTGCTCGACCTGTCGGCTGCGCACCCCTCCGGCATCGCTCAGCTCTTCGCCGGTCGCACCACCCGGCTGTCCAACCTGGTCCGCGAGGGCTCGGCGCTGTCCGCGGCCAAGCGGCGCGCCCGGGCTGTCGCCAGCCGGGCCGAGGACTACGCCCAGCGTTACGGTCTCGCGTCGGCCTTCCTGGCGATCGGCGTCGCGACCTGGACCGAAGAGGTGTCGGAGCCGGAGCCGACGGCGGGTCGCGCCGACGACGTCGCAGACGAGGTGCGCGACGCCGACGAGGGCGACGCGAGCACCGAGGCCCCCGCCGCTGCCGCCGACGAGGGCGACGAGGGCGACCTCGCGCCCTCCGATGCGCCCAGCCAGACGCCCACCGCGACGTCGGGCGTCCGCGCGGTGTCGGGCGTCCGCACCCTGCGCGCACCGGTGCTGCTCCGGCCGGTCACCGTCCGGTCCGGGCACGGCGAGACGGACCCCGACCTGGTTCTCGAGCCCTCCCTCGAGGTGAACCCCCTGCTGGCGGCCGCCCTGCGAGGCAAGGGCGCGCTCCTGGACCCGGCAGCCGTTGCCCGCGGCGCCTTCAGCCCCAGCGGCTTCAACCCTCGCCCTGCCATCCAGAAGCTGCGCTCTCTCGGCGCCGCCCTGCTGGCGGACTTCCAGCTCGAGGACCGCGTGCTGGTCGGTACCTTCGTGCACCCCGAGCAGAGCCTGGTCGACGACCTCGACGCCCTGGCTCCCGCCCTCGCGGAGCACGAGGTGATCGCCGCCCTGGCCGGCGACGAGCGCGCCATCGAGGCCCTCGGGCACCCGCTGCCGCCCGCGCTGCGGGGTGACCGGCCCCCGGACGAAGAGCGCGGCGTCGGCGACCTGGACCCCGTGCAGACCTACGTGCTGGACGCCCTCAGCGCCGGCCACCACCTGCTGGTCGACGCGCCGCCCGGCAGCGATGTGGCCGGGACGGTCGCGGCCGCCGTCGTCGACGCCGTCGCGGCCGGCCGCACCGTCCTGTACGTTGCCGGTCATCGCCGGGCGGCCGACGCTCTGACCGACCGCCTGCGGGCCCTCGGCCTTGAGGAGGCGGTGCTTGACGTCGTACCCGAGTCCGGCTGGCGGGAGCAGGCGGGGCAACGCCTGCTCGGCGCGATGACGATCGACCCGGTCGCCGTCGATGTCGAGAAGGTCGCCGTGGTCCGGCGGGAGCTGCTCGACCGGCGCAGCCGGCTGCAGCACTACGTCGCCGCGCTGCACCAGCAACGCGAGCCATGGGGTGCCTCCGCCTATGACGCCCTCCAGGCGCTCGCTCGGCTCACGGCGGCCCGTCCCGTGCCGCAGACCCGGGTCCGGCTGACCCCGCCGGTCGCCGAGGCTCTCGACGAGGAGAACCGCGCACAGGCCGTCGCCGACCTGGTGCGGGTCGCCAGCCTCGGTGCCTTCACCACCGCCATCCGGACCTCGGCCTGGTACGGCGCCGACCTGCCGACCCCCGACCGCGCCGCCGCCGCGGTGCAGCGGGTGGAGCGCCTGCTCGACCTGGCACTGCCGCGGATGCGGGAGCAGGCCGCCCGGGTGGCGGAGGAGACCGGCCTGACACCGGCCGAGACCCCGGGGGACTGGGCGGAACAGCTCCGGATGCTGGCCGGCGTCGGGGCGGCCCTCGACGTGTTCCGTCCCCTGGTGTTCGAGCGCTCGGCCGCCGACCTGATCGCCGCGACGGCCACCCAGGCGTGGCGTGACACCAACGGCGTCGAGATGAGCGGTGCGCTGCGCCGTCGGCTCCGCAAGCAGGCCAAGGACATGCTGCGGCCGGGTCGCCCCGTCGCGGACCTGCACGGGGCGCTGGAACAGGTCCAGCAGCAGCGGGGCGTCTGGCGCGCGCACTGTCCCAGTGGGGGCTGGCCGCGGGTCCCGGAGGGGTTGGCGGGCTTCGAGCTGGACCACCGCGACGTGAGCGCCGACCTCGACGCACTCTCCGCCGTCCTGGGCGGCACCGCCGGGGGTGGCGAGCTCGCCGTCCTCGGCTGGGACGAGCTGGCCGTCCGGCTGGCCCGGCTGCGCGCCGACCGCGCGGCCCTCGACACGCTCCCGGAGCGCACCGCGCTGGTGCGCAGCCTCGATCACCGTGGCCTCGGCGCGTTGCTCACCGACCTCGCCGACCGACGGGTCGGCGTCGGCGTCGTGGCGGCGGAGCTGGACCTGGCCTGGTGGAGCACCGTCTTCGAGCAGATCCTCGCCGAGGACCCGGCCCTGGCCGGCCAGGACGGCGCGAGCCTGACCCGGCTGGTCGCGGAGTTCCGCACCCTGGACGAGCGCTTCCTGGCCGACCGGGCGGTGCTCGCCCGCGCTGCCGCACGGGATACCGTGCATGACCGGATGCGGGCCTCCGACGGGCAGACCCAGGAGCTGTTCGGCGAGATCGTCGAGGGTCGGTTCGGCACGCTGCGCCAGGCCGTCGACAGGTATCCCGCGGTCGCCCGGCACCTGAGGCCAGCCCTGGTGGCCTCGCCGATGCTGGTGCCGCACCTGCTGCCGCCGCGCCGGACCGAGGACCTGGTGATCCTCGACGCCGCAGGTCACCTCCCGTTGGAGGAGGTGGTGTCGACGCTCGCAAGGGGCCGGCAGGTGCTCGTGGTCGGGGACGCGCGGTGTGCGGACGGCTCCGCGCTCGCTGCGCTGGCCGAGGTCCTGCCGACGGTGGCGCTGGAGGCCCACGCCTCGCGGCGGGACCCGCACCTGACCGTCTTCCTTGCGGAGCACGGCTACGGCGACCGGCTCCGGCCCACGCCGTTGCCGTCGGACGCCGACCTGCTGCGGCTGGACGTCGTCGACGGCTCCGGGATGCCGGCGGACAACGGGCTGGTGGAGGGCACCGCGGCCGAGGTGGCCCGGGTCCTCGAGCTGGTCGTCGAGCATGCTCGGACCCGCCCGGAGGAGTCCCTTGCCGTGATCACCGCGTCCGGCGTGCACGCGGACCGGGTGCGCGACGCGCTCTCCCCGCTCGGCGACGACCCGGTGCTGGCCCGGTTCCTGGCCCGGGACCGGCGCGAGCCCTTCGCTGTCGTGGAGCTGGGCGCGACGCAGGGTCTGTTGCGCGACGCGGCCATCCTCTCCATCGGCTTCGGCCGGACGCCGCACGGCCGGGTGCTGCACCGGTTCGGCACGCTGACCGAGCCCGGCGGCGACATCCGGCTGCTCGAGGCGCTCGGCGCGTTCCGCGAACGGCTCACGGTGGTCAGCTGCTTCATCTTCAACGACCTGGACTCCGACCGGCTCTGCTCACCGGGTGCCGTGCTGCTGGCCGATCTGCTCGCCCTCGCCGCTCGTCGCTCCACGCCGGACGCCGTGCTCGGGCGAACCGCGCCGCAGGCTGGCCGCGACCCGGACCGCCTCGTTCTCGACCTCGCCGAACGACTCTGGCGGGCCGGCCTGCTGGTGGACGTCGACCACCGCACCCGCGGTGGCGACCGGATCCCGCTGGTCGTGGGGCACCCCGACCTGCCGGACCGGATGCTCGTCGCGGTGCTCACCGACGACGACGCCTACGTCCGGGAGCCGAGCGTGCGGGTCCGCGACCGGCAGCTGCCGCAACGGCTGGAGCGCCTGGGCTGGACCGTCGTCCAGGTGTGGTCGGCGGCGGCCTTCCTTGACCCGACGGCGGAGGCGGACGCCATCGTCGCCGCCGTCCTGGATGCCCGCGCTCGGTTGGCACCGGTTGCCGCGCGCGGCATCCCGGCGGCTGCCGCCGAGGCGCCGGCCGAGGTCCTCGCCGAGGCGCCGGCCGAGCGAGATGGGGCGCAGGGCGCAGCGGGCACTTCAGCGGCGGCTGCGGGCCCGGGACGACCGTCGCGGCCCGCCGTGCAGCCCGGTCTGCCGATCGGCGCCTACACCGACGACCAGCTCGACGACCTGGCTGCCTGGCTCCGGACCGACGGGATCCCGCGCAACGACGAGCAGCTCGCGGCGGCCCTGCGCGCCGAGCTGGGGGTCGAGCGGCGCGGCACCCGGGTCGACGCCGCTGTTGGCGCAGCAGTGCGCAGGGCCCGATGACCGAGCCTGCCGAGGAGCAGCCGCGGGACACGGACCTGCCGCCGGACCCGGTCAGCGCGGACCCCGACGAGGCTCACGCGCCCGAGACCCCGACCCCGGACGGGGACCGGATCCCTGCCAGTGCCGACCGGGTGCTGCCGCGCAGCCCCGACGAGTCCGATGTCGGCTGGGGTGGCCGGTCCGAGGACGACGACGACGAGCGGTTCCGCCGCGAGGTGCCGCCGCACTGGTGAGGTGCTGGTGAGGTACTGGTGACTGGGGGCGGTGCTCAGACGTCGCGGCGCGCGGCGAGCAGGTCGCGGGTCTCCTGCAGCAGCAGGACGTCCTCGGCCGGCGCCTCGGGCTCGGGCTCGATGCCGGCCTTGCGGCGCTCGGCGAGCTTGTTCATCGGCGCCACGATGAGGAAGTAGACGGCGGCGGCGACCAGCACGAAGTTGATGATCGCGCCGAGCACCGCACCGAAGGAGAACTGGGCGTTGTTCACCGTGACGATCATGGAGCCGTCGAGGTTGGGCTGGCCGACGATCGCCGCGATCAGCGGCGTGATCAGCCCGTCGACGAGAGCCTTCACCACCGCAACGAACGCGGCGCCGACGACGAATGCCACCGCGAGCTCGATCACGTTTCCGCGCAGGATGAAGTTCTTGAATCCGGTAAGCATCGGACGTTCTCCCTCGAGCTAGGAACCGGGCGAGTCCGCCGCGGTCAGGACCCTGCCACCAGCACCGCGCCGAGGGAACCCCAGCCGGAGGCCGCCAGCAGGTGCCCCTCCGGCGGTGCGACGGCCACCACGACGAGCGGTTCGGCCGATCCCGACGTCGATCCGCTCGCCGACCCGGAGGCCCACCCGCCGAGCAGGTCGGCGTCCTCGGCCGCCCGGTCCACGACCTCGAGCACCAGGGCTCCGCTGGCCAGCACCGTCGCGGGTGCGGCCCCCGTGCCGGCCCCCGTGCCGGCCCACCCGTCGACACCCGTCGGGGCCACCAGGTCGACCCGGTCCCCGGGCCGCAGCAGTCGCGCGACCGCGGGGTCGGCCAGCCGGATCGGCACGGCGACGGTGCCGGCCGGCAGGGCCAGCCCGAACCGGTCCCCGTCCAGCTGGGCCGCCACCACCGGCAGCCCCGACGGCACACCTGCTGTCACCGCACGGTCAACCAGCACCGACGGGTCCGACGTCGCGCCGTCGGGCACCAGCTCGGCCGGCATCCGCACCACGCGCAGGTCGCCGGCCGCGAGCGGCTGGCCGGCCGTCAGGTCGTGCGCGGCGACGACGACGGGCTCGACGGGCGGCGTCGGGGGAGCGGCCTGACGCGCGACTACACCGGCCGCCAGCAGCAGCCCGGCCACGACCAGGATGGCCCGCATCCGCCAGAACAGCAGCCGGACACTCAGCAGGACGGACGCGCGAGGCATCCCGTCACGGTAGGGACGGGGTCGGGGTCACGCCGGAAGGGGCGACCACCCTGGGGACGCGGACCGCGGATGGTACGTCGGTGGAATCGCGCAGGCGTGTGGGGTCAGGTGTGCGAGGTCCCTCATCCGGCGGCAGGCGCGAAATCAGGCCGACGCGGCCGCGGCGTTCGCCGACCCGGAACCCGAACCGGAGCTGCCCGCCCCGGACGGGCTCGCCGCGGGAGTGCTCGGCGACGCGGCCGGGGTCGTCGCCGGGGACGAGGAGTCACCCGAGCTGCGCCGTCCGCTCTTCTTGGCGCCATGGCCTGCCGCGGCGCGCGCATCCGTCCGGTAGAACCCCGGGCCCTTGAAGACCACGCCGACCGTGCCGAACAGCTTGCGCAGCCGACCCTCGCACTCGGGGCACTCGCTCAGCGCCGCGTCGGCGAAGGACTGCTGCGCGTCGAAGCGGTGTTCGCACACGGTGCACACGTAGGAGTACGTCGGCACTGTCCCTCCAGGTCTGCGCTGCCGGTCGAGGATCTCCAGCACCGATCTGCTGGCACTCGACCCATCTGAGTGCCAATGGTACGCGCCAGGTCGGCCGCACGCGCGCAACCCCCGGCCGCAGGCCTGCCGCCGCCCAGCGACCCCTTGGTGCTGGGTGACCCGTTAGTCTCGCTCCGTGCCTCGAAGCCGTGCGCTGCGCGTCCTCCTCGTCGTCGTGGTGGTGCTCGCACTGGCCGTCGTCGCGGTGATCGCCGTATTGGCCACCGTCGTGCGCCGGCCCCTCCCGGACGACTCGGGCGCCCTGGTGCTACCGGGCCTGTCCGCGGAGGTCACGGTGCTGCGGGACGCGCGCGGCGTGCCGAGCATCTACGCCGACAACGCCGAGGACCTCTTCCGTGCCCAGGGTTTCGTGCACGCCCAGGACCGCTTCTTCGAGATGGACTACCGGCGGCACGTCACGTCCGGCCGGCTCTCCGAGCTGGTCGGGCAGAACGCCGACGCACTCGCCGCGGACAAGGTGATCCGGACCTTCGGCTGGCGCCAGGTGGCCGAGCAGGAGTGGGACCTGCTCGCCGCGGACACCCGCAGCTACCTGCAGGCCTACGCCGACGGCGTGAACGCCTACCTGGACACCCGCAGCGCGGAGTCCCTCGGGGTGGAGTACACGGTGCTCGGCCTGCAGGTGGACGTCGAGAAGCCCGAGCCGTGGGGCCCGATCGACTCCCTGGCGTGGCTGAAGGCGATGGCCTGGGACCTGCATGCGAACTACGACGACGAGCTGACCCGGGGCCTGGCCTCCGCGACCCTCCGCGACGTCGACCAGGTCGACGAGCTCTTCCCGCGGTACCCGCAGGAGCAGCACGCCCCGATCATCCAGGAGGTCGTCGCCGCGACGCAGGACGCGACGGCAGCCGCGACCGGGGGCACCGGCACCTTCACCGGAGGCCTCAGCCCCGACCTGACCCGCGCCCTCGAGGCCACCCGCACGGCGCTCGATGCTGTCCCGCACCTGCTCGGCGAGGGCGAGGGCGTCGGCTCCAACTCCTGGGTCGTCTCCGGTGAGCACACCGCCAGCGGCGAGCCCCTGCTGGCCAACGACCCGCACCTGTCGATCTCCGCGCCGGGCATCTGGTCGCAGATGGGCCTGTACTGCACCGAGGTCGACGCGAGCTGTCCGTTCGCCGTCTCCGGTTTCACGTTCTCCGGGTTCCCCGGGGTGATCATCGGCCACAACGCCGATCTCGCCTGGGGGCTGACCAACCTCGGCGCCGACGTAACCGACTTCTTCCTCGAGCGGATCGACGGCGCGGCCGGCACCTACCTGCGCGACGGTGCACCGGTCCCGCTCGCGGTCCGGACCGAGGTCATCGAGGTCAACGGCGGCGACCCGGTCAGCCTGGACGTCCGCTCGACGGTGCACGGCCCGATCGTCTCCGACGTGCTCGGCATCGACCGGCTCACGTCGTCGCCCACCGCCGGGGGCACCCGCGGTACCACCGAGGTGGCGCTCGGCTGGACGGCGCTGCAGCCCGGCCGGACCGCCGACGCGGTGTTCCTGCTGGACACCGCGTCGGACAGCGCGGACATCGCCGCGGCCGCTGCGGCGTTCGAGGTGCCCTCGCAGAACATCGTCTACGCCACGACCGACGGCCACATCGGCTACCAGGCACCCGGCCGCATCCCGATCCGCGCCCGGGTGGTCGACGGCCCCGTCCCGTCCGACGGCACCTGGCCACGACCCGGGTGGGACTCCCGGTACGACTGGCAGGGCTGGGTCGACCCGGCGCAGATGCCGGCCGTCCAGGATCCCGCGGTCGGCTACATCGTCGCGGCGAACCAGGCCGTGACCGCGATCGGCACCGGGCCGTACCTCACCTCCGACTGGGACTACGGCTACCGGTCCGACCGCATCCAGGTGATGCTGGACGGGCTGATCGCGGCCGGCACGCCGATCGACGTCGAGAACACGCGGCAAATGCAGAACGACGAATGGAACCCGTACGCGGTGGCGCTCGTCCCGGCCCTCGTCGCGGCCGGGCCGACCGACGCCTTCACCCAGGAGGCGATCGACCTGCTGGCCGACTGGGACATGCAGCAGGCCAAGGACTCCGCCGCCGCCGCGTACTTCGCGGCGGTCTGGGCGACGCTCCTGGAGCTCACCTTCCAGGACGACCTGCCGGAGGAGGCCTGGCCCGACGGCGGCAGCCAGTGGCTGCAGGTCGTCGTCGCCCTGCTGGAGGAGCCCGACAGCCCGTGGTGGGACGACCACCGCACCGTGAACGTCGTGGAGAGCCGGGACGAGATCCTGGTCCAGGCGCTGGAGACGGCGCGGCTGGAGCTCACCGTCACCCTCGGCAAGAAGGCGGCGGACTGGCAGTGGGGCCGGCTGCACATCGCCGTACCGGAACACCCCGTGCTCGGTGGGGAGGGGATCCCCGGCCTGTTCCGCCAGCTGTTCAACCCTCGTCCGCTCGCGGTCGGCGGTGGGTCATCGATCGTCAACGCCACCTCATGGGATGCCGCCAGCGGCTCGTTCGCGGTGACCGACGCCCCCTCGATGCGGATGGTGGTCGACCTGGCCGACCTGGACGCCTCGACCTGGGTCACCATGACCGGGACATCGGGCCACCCCGGGAGCGTGCACTACACCGACCAGTTCGACACGTGGGCGGCGGGCGAGACCTTCCCGTGGCCGTTCAGCCTCGACGCGGTGCACGAGGCGTCGGTGCGCGAGCTCACGCTCCGGCCAGAGCGCCCCTGAGCCACTGCCATCCGGTGGGCGTCGCGGCGATGTCGACGGCGCGGTCGTGAGCCTCGCGCGGCAGGGGCCGCGTCTCGGCGTCGTACACCTCCCCCTGGTACACCATCGCGATGACGCACGCGTCCGCCGGGGCGTGCTGCAGCACCCGGTCATACCACCCTCCGCCCTGGCCGAGGCGGCCCCCCGCGGTGTCGACGGCAAGGGCCGGCGCGATGATCGCCTCCGCCTGGGCGAGGGCCTCGACGCCGAGCGTCTCGCCCGCAGGCTCCGCCGGCCGCCCAGGTGCGCGCACCTGCAGGTCCTCCGTTGTCGTGAACCAGGCCCAGTCGCGCTGCAGGCCGCTACCCAGCACGGGGAGCAGGATCCGGGTGCCGCGGGCCGCCAGTCGCTCGAGCAGGGCCATCGTCTGGGGCTCGCTCGGGCGGGCGACGTAGGCTGCGACGCACCGAGCCGCCGTGACCTGCGGCAGGGCGGCCACCACGTGCGCGAACCCCTCGCCCGCGCGGCTGCGGGCCTGCTCGGTGAGCTTGGCCCGCTCTGCCCGGATCGCCCGCCGGAGCTGGTCCTTGACGTCGGTGATCTCCTCGCCAACGACATGCGGCGGATATGGCTGACCGGCGCTGCTCATGGTCACATCATGGCAAAGAAATCGTCGGGGATGGTTCAGGGCGCTCGGTGTGACGGTGAGTTCACCCCGTTGCCGGGACCTGGCCGTGTCGGCCCGATAGCCTGCGTGTCATGACCATCCGCAAAGCCGTCATCCCAGCCGCCGGTCTCGGCACCAGGTTCCTGCCCGCGACGAAGTCCACTCCGAAGGAGATGCTGCCGATCGTCGACAAGCCGGGGATCCAGTACGTCGTGGAGGAGGCTGTCCGAGCCGGCCTGGACGATGTCCTGATGATCACCGGTCGGTCGAAGCGCAGCCTCGACGACCACTTCGACGCCGTTCCGGAGCTCGAGGCGATCCTCGAGGCCAAGGGCGACGAGGTCCGTCTGGCCCAGGTCCGCCGGTCCACCGAGCTCGCCGACGTGCACTTCGTGCGGCAGGGCCAGCCGAAGGGCCTCGGCCACGCGGTGCTGTGCGCTCGCCGGCACGTGGGCAACGAGGCCTTCGCCGTTCTGCTGGGCGACGACCTGATCGACGAACGCGATCCGCTGCTGGTGGAGATGATGGAGCTCCAGGAGCGCACCGGTGGCTCTGTCGTCGCTCTGCTCGAGGTGGAGCCGGAGGAGATCGGCGCGTACGGCTGTGCCGCCGTCGAGCCGCTCGGCGACACCGAGGACCACGTGCGGGTCACCGCACTGGTGGAGAAGCCGGACCCGGCGCGCGCACCGAGCAACCTCGCGGTGATCGGCAGGTACGTCCTGCACCCGGCGGTGTTCGCCGTGCTCGAGAAGACCGAGCCGGGCCGGGCCGGGGAGATCCAGCTGACCGACGCGCTCGCCACGCTGGCGACCATGCCCGCGGAGTCCGGCGGTGGCGTCTACGGGGTGATCTTCCGCGGCCGCCGCTACGACACCGGCGACCCGCTGGACTACATCAAGGCAGTCATCCAGATCGCGGTCGAACGGCCGGACCTCGGGCCGGACCTGCGCGAGTGGCTGGTGGCCTACGTGGACAGCTGGGAGTGACGGCGGCCGGGAGCGCACCGACGACGATGACGAGAGGCCCCGGATGAGGTCGGTCTCCGACCACGTCTCCGCCGTGCTTGCCGCGGCGCAGCCGATGGCGCCCCTCGACGTTGTCCTGACCGATGCCGACGGCTGCGTGCTGGCCGAGGAGGTGGCTGCGCCGCAGGACGTCCCCCGCTGGGCCGTCGCCGATCGGGACGGCTACGCCGTCCGGGCCGCCGACGTCCTCGTGGGCGAGGCGCGCCTGCCCGTCGTCGCCGACGCCCGGCCGGCCTCCGCTGTCATCCACCTGGTGGCCGGCAGTGCGGTGCTGGTCGCAGCCGGGGCGCCGGTTCCGCACGGTGCCGACGCCGTCGTCGCGCTCGAGGACACCGACCGGGGGCGCGCGAACGTCGCGATCCGGGGTGGCGTACGACCGGGCGACGGGGTGCGTCCGGCCGGCTGCGATGCGACGGTGGGGCAGGTCGTGCTGACGGCCGGTCTCCGGCTGGGGCCGCGCCACCTGGCCTATTCCGCGGCCATCGGGCGCAGCCGCCTGTGGGTCCGGCCGGCTCCCCGGGTGGTGGTGGTCACCGTCGGCGACGAGCTGGTGGACGCCGGTCGCCGGCTGCGCGACGGCACGGTGCACGACGCCGACGCGCACGCCCTGGTCGCAGCCGCGAGGGAGGCAGGGGGGAACGCCGTCCGGGTCGGCCCGGTCACCGACGACCGTGCCGTGCTCCGGGAGGTGCTGGCCGACCAGCTGGTGCGCGCGGACCTGCTGGTGCTGGCCGGCGGGCTGAGCGCCGGGCCGTGGGACACGGTCGCCGACGTCCTCGGTCCACTGGGCACCGTCCGGCTGGACGGTGTGTCGATGAGCCCTGGGGGTCGTCAGGGGCTCGGCACCGTTCGCGGCATGACCCCCGGGGAGCTCGACGTCGCCGAGGACGACCGTCCGGGCGCTCTGGTGGTGGCGCTGCCCGGTCACCCGGTCGCGGCGCTGCTCTCGTTCGAGATGTTCGTCCGGCCCGCGGTACGCAAGATGGCGGGCTACACCGAGCTGTTCCGGCCGTCCGTCCGGGCCACTGCCACGCGGCGGTGGGGGTCGCCGGCCGGGATGACCCAGCTGGTTCCTGGCACCGTCGTCGGGTCCCCGGCGCACGGGTACGAGATCACCCCGCTCGGCGACCCGGATCAGGTGTCGATGGCCGCCCTTGCGCGCGCGAACGTGCTGGCGGTGATCCCCGAGGACACCATCGCGGTGCTCGCCGGCGACTCGGTGGCCTGCCTGGTGCTGGAGAGCTGAGATGGCGCGCGGCTGGCCCGTGGTGCTGCGCGAGGGCGACGTCGTCCTGCGCCCGCTGCGCCGCGGTGACGCATCCGCCTGGCTGGCCCTGCGGGCGCGCAACGCGGCCTGGCTGGACCCGTGGGAGGCGACGTCCCCGGAACGGCCGTCCGGCCCACCGCCCAGCTTCGCCCGCTTCGTGCGGACGCTGTCCGCGCAGGCCCGCGCGGGCACGGCGCTGCCGTTCGCGATGGCGTACCGCGGTGAGCTCGTCGGCCAGCTCACGGTGTCGACCATCGTCCGCGGTTCCCTGTGCTCGGCCAGCATCGGGTACTGGATCAGCGAGCACGCCGCCGGCCGGGGGATCACCCCGACGGCCGTGGCCCTCGCCGTCGACCACTGCCTTGGCCCGGTGGGCCTGCACCGGGTGGAGATCGCCATCCGGCCCGAGAACACCGCGAGCCTGCGGGTGGTCGCCAAGCTCGGCCTGCGTGAGGAGGGACTGCGCGAGCGGTACCTGCACATCCAGGGCCGGTGGCGTGACCACCGCACCTTCGCCGTCACGGCCGACGAGGTGCCCGACGGGCTGCTGAGCCGGTGGCGTCGGGTCAAGGCAGGCCTGTCCTAGGGGTCTGGGCCAGGCCCGGAGCACTCCTGCGCCCGACACGCCGCGACCCCTCCGCGGTCGGTGGCGCACGGGCACCTACCGTCGTGACGTGAGCCAGGCCGGCGTCGTGCTCTTCTGCGTCGCAGTCCTGTGGATCGCGTACCTGGTACCGCACCTTCTGCGGTACCGCCAGCAGCTGCTGGAGTCCCGGACGGACGACCGGTTCTCCGAGTACCTGCGGGTCGTCCGAGTGGCTCGGGCGACCAAGGGTGCGCTTGCCGGGCGGCAGGTGGCCGCGCCGGCTGGACGGGTGCTGCTGCACCCGCCCGCACGACGAGGAGGTGGGTCCGTGGACCGGCCGCATGCTCTCGCCGACCGGGTCGTGGCCGATGCCGCGCGTCGGACTGCGACCGAGCGCGCCCAGCGCGCGGCCTACCTGGCCCGTCGATCGGCCGGCGCGCACCGTCGGGCCTTCCTTGCCGCGTTGCTGCTCGTGCTCGCCGTTGCCGGCTGGGTCGGCGCCGCCGCGGGTGGACCGGTCCTGGCGCTGGGCCTCGCGCCGACCGCCCTGCTGGCCGCCGTCCTGGCGCTGGGTCGTCGCGCCGTGCTCCTCGGCCGGCGCGCCGACGCGGACTGGGCGTCCGGTCGTCCCGCGGTAGCGCCGGCGCAGCGGGTGCCGACGGCTGTCGGGCACGCGGTGCGTTCCGAGGACGTCACCGAGGTGATGGCAAGGGTGGCCGCGACCGCCGCGACCGCCGCGACCGTCGCGACCGCCGCGACCGCCGCGCAGCCGGAGGCCGACGTCGTCCCGGCGACTGCTGAGACGTCCGCTGCGACCGCCGGGACCACCTGGGTGCCGATACCTGTGCCGCGCCCCGCGTACGCCCTCAAGCCCGCGGTGCGCCGTCCGGAGCCCGCACCGCTCGCGCTGGACGACGCCGGCGACGCCGCCGACTACGAGCGTGCACCGCAGGTGGCCGCCCTGGCCACGGGTGGGATCGACCTCGACGCGATCCTCGCCCGGCGTCGCGCGGCAGGGGAGTGACGCGGTCGGCAGGCCTCGCCCTCTGAGGCTGCCGGTGGTGATCGGCACCCTGTTGCCTCATGTCAATACCTCCGCGGGGGCTATGACGTTGCCTCATCTGGTTTCCTCCGCCAGCCGGGTTGGTTCCAGGTGCTGTTGACGGGGGGTCTGGACCGTGGTGCCTTCTTGGCCTGGGCGAGGGTCTCGA
>JBBRCL010000014.1:0-56690 GCA_038204895.1 Actinomycetales bacterium
GGGGGTCCCCTCACCCCCGGGCGGTCGGGGGGGCGCCGGGGGTGGGTGGGGGTGTGGGGGTTGGGGGGGGGGCGCTGGCGGGTCTGGGACTTGGGGGCGGGCCCCGGCACGCCACGACCTGGCAGCAGGATGTTCCAGTAGACCCAACGGAAGGCGAGCTTGCCCCAGTGGTTGATCCGGGTCTCCTTCAGCAGCCGCATCGGGCCGACGACTGGCAGGGGGTAGCTACCCGGGAGGGGCTCGGTGTCGTAGTTGAAGTCGATCAGGAGCGCCTTGCCGTCGCCGGACTCGATGAAGCAGTTGGCGTGACCGTCGAAGCTCTCCGGCATCGGCTTGCCCTCGACGTGGGCGAGGAAGTCCGGCACGAACGCGTCGGCCTCGAAGTGGGCGACCGAGCCGGCCTTTGACGCGGCCGCGTCCGTCGCATCGCCGATCGCGAAGATGTGGTCGTCCGCCGTGGACAGCAGCGTGTGGTTGTCCACCGGGACGTAGTTGAGCTCGTCGCCCAGCCCTGATCGCCCGACGTAGTCCGCGCCCATGTTGACTGGGATGGTGACCAGCAGGTCGAAGCCGATCTCCCGTTCGTCGAACGAGGTGAGCGTCCCCGCCTCGGCGTCGATGCTCTCCACGACGAAGTCCGGCTCCAGCGCGATCCGGCGCTGCTCGAGCATGTCGCCGAGGTACTTCGCCGACACCGGCTTGGTGAACGCGCCGGGAAGTGGGGTGACGTAGGTCAGTTCGACCTTGTCCCGGATTCCGCGACGGCGGAAGTAGGCATCGGTGAGGAAGGCGAACTCGAGGGGAGCCACCGGGCACTTGATGGGCATCTCGGTCACATGGACGACCACCCGTCCGCCCTGGAAGTCCGCGAGCGTGGCAGCGAGGGCCATCGACCCCTCGTAGGTGAAGAACTCGTGCACGTTCGCCCCGAGGCCGTCGGACATTCCCGGGGTCTCTTCGGGGCGAGGGCTCGTACCGGTCGCGA
Organism: Actinomycetales bacterium; assembly: GCA_038204895.1. Classification (GTDB taxonomy): domain Bacteria; phylum Actinomycetota; class Actinomycetes; order Actinomycetales; family Cellulomonadaceae; genus Actinotalea. Next base: position 986 of record JBBRCL010000014.1, read on the forward strand.
TGATGAGGTAGTCGTAGCCGAGCTTGGCGCCGTTGTCGAGGTGCACCAGGCGGCCCGCGCCGTCGACCTTGTCGACGGCCGCGCTGATGAGCTCGATGCCCTTGGTGAGGTTGAGGGTGGGCCGGAGCGGCCTGACGACGTCCTTCGGCTGGTAGGTGCCGAACGGGAGGAAGAGGAAGCCAGGCTGGTAGTAGTGCTGCGTCGCCGGGTCCACGATCGTGATGGACCACTCGGCTCGGGGCAGCTTGGACCGCAGCTTGTTGACGACCATCGTGCCCGCCGTGCCGGCGCCCAGGACGACCAGTCTTCTCATTGCATGCTCCCTGGCGGAGGGGGTGCGCCTCGGACTCGTGGCCGTGCGAACACCTGGGCGGCGGTGACCGTCCATTTCTCGACGCTAGGTGGCTGTCTCAGCAATCGGACAGGGACCTAGGTCATACACCGGGGGGTATTTTCGGACGTCGACGTGCTGGGTGTCGACTGTGCGTCAGCGGGGCGGCGCTACCGTCGTCCTGCGCCGTTGGCGCGTCGTCGTCCGGGGGAGGAGGCCGAGGTGCCGGGACGGGCACAGACACTGAGCGGGCTCGTCGTGGCCAGCCACGCCGCCCCGACTGCTGTGGTGACCCTGCTGAGCGTCGCACTCCTGGTGGGGTTGGGGGCGCCGGCCGACACCGTGGCTCTCGCCGGGACAGCCGTCCTGGCCGGACAGCTGTCCGTTGGCTGGTCCAACGACTGGCTCGACGCCGGTCGCGACACCGCAGTCGGCCGCACCGACAAGCCGGTGGTCGCGGGCCTGGTGGGTTCCGCCACCCTGCGCTCCTGTGCCCTGGCGGCCGCCACCCTGTGCGCCGCGCTCTCGTGGGCGACCGGGATGCTCTCCGGCACCGCCCACGTGGCCGCGGTCGCCAGTGCCTGGACGTACAACCTCGGGGTGAAGCGCACCGTGTGGTCGTGGCTGCCGTACGCGCTGTCGTTCGGTCTGCTCGCGGAGTTCCTCGTCCTGGCAGCCCGGGACGCCCCGGCGCCTGGCTGGCTGGTGGCAACGGGGGCCCTCCTGGGGACGGGTGCGCACGTCGCCAACGTGCTTCCGGACCTGGCGGACGACGCCGCGACGGCCGTCAACGGCCTTCCGCACCGGATCGGTCGGCGGGCATCAGCCGTGCTCGCACCGGCGTTGCTGGTCGCCGCGGCGCTCGTGGCGCTGCTCGGTGGCCCCGACATGGGGGCGGTGGGGCCGGTCGCTGCCGGCGTGTCCGGCCTGCTCGCCGTCGGGGCAGGAGCTGTGGGGGCGGCCCACCCTCGCAGTCGGCTCCCCTTCGTGCTCAGCATGGCGGTGGCCGGCGTCTGCGTCCTGCTACTGGCGACAGCGGGTCCGCGGGTGCTGTCGCCCTGACTGTCGGTGGTCGGCGGGACGATCGAGGCATGGCTGGGGGAGGTGGGCGGGGCGCGGGGGCCTTCGAGCACACCCTCGCCCTGCCGGGGTGGTCGCCGCGGTCGTCCTGGGGCTACGACGCGACCCTCGAGTGCTTCTGGGCCGAGCTGTGGCGCGCGGACGACGACGCGGAGCCGTCGGTGCGGATCGCGCCCGACCACCTGGTGCCGACCGTCACCGGTCTCGCCCGGGCGGTGGCCGGTGTCGTCGGCGTGTGCGACGTCGAGGCGTATCTCGCCCTGTCCGCCTGACGAGGTCGAGGGTCGATGCCGGACGTCCGCACGACGCTCGACAACGCCAGGACACACCGAAGCGCTGACCCGATGCTTCCCCGGGGGCGGCGCCGGCGAACCCGACATGGCGTGCTGCCTGGCGCCCGCCCCTGTCAGACGGGCCGTCGCGGTCGACACAGAACCTTCATGCGGGCGCCCGTGGGGCCGTCACACGATTGCCGCACGCTTGTTGTCAACAGTCCGACAACAGTGGTGAGGTGGCGTGATGAGGTCGATGAGGCGAATGGCAGTGACGAGTCTGATCACCGTGGCGATCGCGATGTCCGGTGGGGCAGCGTGGGCGGCGGACGACGACAGCCCGGCCTGGGACGACGCCGGGCCCGCGAAGGTGGTCGGCCCACCCGAGTGGGCGCAGCTGGACTGCCCGGCCGGCCTCGATCCGGACGAACGGGCGGCCCTGCGCACGGAGCACCGGGCGATGATGGACTCCTGGCGCGCTGGGGCCCGCGCCGAGACGGACACCTGGCGCGACAAGCACCGCGCCCTGATGGACCAGGCGACCGGCGACCTGACTCCCGAGGCGCGCGCCGCGCTGTTGGCCGAGATGGAGCAGCTGCGCACCGACCGTCGAGCCCAGACGCAGACGTTGCGCGAGGAGCGGCGTGCCGAGCGTGACCGCATGCGGTCGTGGATGATCGACCACGGCCCGGCGGGGGACACTGGCTCCTGACCGGCGTGCAGCAACTGGCGGAGGGGTGCCACGGTGGCCTGGCGTGTTCTGGTCGTCGACGACGAACCGGGTATCCGGCACGTGCTCACGGGGTATCTCCGGGCAGCGGGTTTCGAGGTGACGGACGTCGCTACCGGCGAGGAGGCACTGGCGCAGGTTCGCCGTCGTGCGCCGGACCTGGTGCTCCTTGACGTGATGCTGCCGGACCTGGACGGCATCGAGGTCCTTCGTCGGATCCGGACGTTCTCGGAGGTGTACGTCGTGCTGGTCACGGCCCGCGCAGAGGAGACGGACACCCTTGTCGGGCTGGCGGTCGGCGCCGATGACTACGTCACGAAGCCGTTCAGTCCGCGCGAGGTCGTGGCCAGGGTGCGGGCGGTCCTGCGACGTGGGCGCGGTGCGGCTTCCGGCACCGAACGGATGGTCTTCGACGGACTGGTGGTGGACACGGCTGCGCGGCAGCTGGAGGTCGACGGCCGACTGGTCCCGCTGTCGGCGCTCGAGTTCGACCTCCTCGTTGCGCTCGCCCGGTCCCCGGGTCGGGTGTTCTCCAGGCGCCAGCTGCTGGAGGGGGTCTGGGGCGAGGACTTCTACGGCGACGAGCGGGTGGTGGACGTGCACGTCCGGAACCTGCGACGACGCCTGGACGACGACGCCGCGGCACCGGTGGTGATCGGCACGGTCCGTGGTGTCGGGTACCGGTTCCTGCCGGAGCCGGCATGAACCGGCTGTCGACGAGGCTCCTGCTCAGCCACGGGGTCGTCGCGGTCGTCGGTGGCGTGGTGGCCTACGCGCTGGTCCGGCTGCTCGTCCCGCGCCTGTACGACATGCGTGCGCATTCGATGGGCCAGATGCGCGGGGGGCTCCTGGCCCGTGCCCTCGTGGTCGAGACGGTGAATGCGGCGCTCGTCATCGGGGTCCTGGCCGGCATCGTGACGGCTGTCCTTGCCGGGGCGTGGTCGGCTCGACGCGTGATGCGGCCGCTCGACGCGGTGCGGGCAGCAACGCATCGTCTGGCCGAGGGGCACTACACCGAGCAGGTGGATCTGCCCGATGAGCTGGAGCTGGCGGCAGTCGCGGCGGACGTGAACGCCCTGGCCAGGCGGCTGGCGGAGACGGAGGCGCGCCGGAGCCGGCTGCTGGGCGAGGTGGCGCACGAGATGCGCACGCCGCTGACGGTGCTGGACGGCTACGTCGAAGGGCTGATCGACGGGGTGTTCACGCCGGATCCCGAGACGCTGACGGCACTCGGATCGGAGCTGCGCCGGCTGCGGCGCCTCGCCGAGGACCTCGGCTCGCTGTCGCGGGCGGAGGAGCGGGGCTTCGACCTCGCCATGGCGCCCGTCGACCTGGCCGACGTCGCCCGCGGGGTCGCCGAACGGCTGCGTCCGCAGTTCGACGACGCGGGTGTGTCGCTGGCGGTGGTCGCACCGGACGGCGGCCTCTTGGTGCACGGCGACCCCGACCGCTTGGCTCAGGTGATCACCAACCTGCTCGGCAACGCTCTGACGGCCACCCCTTCCGGGCAGGTGCGGGTGGTCGCGGAACGGACCGGGGACGACGCGGTGGTGAGCGTCGTCGACACCGGCGTCGGACTGGATCCGGCCGACCTGACCAGGGTCTTCGAGCGCTTCTACCGGGCCCCCGGGGCAGGTGCCGACATCCGCCGGGGAACCGGGATCGGACTGACCATCGCGCGCGGGATCGTCGAGGCTCACGGTGGGCGGATCGAGGCGGCGTCGGCGGGCCGAGGGCGGGGGACCACCGTCACCGTGCGGCTGCCGGCACTGCGCGCGGTGCAGGCCGGCTGAGGCGACCTAGGTCCCGTACGGGCCCCGTCGGGCCGCCCTATGGTTCGAATGTGACTGATTCAAGCGCGATCGAAGTGACGACCGGCGGCGATGCGTTGCCGATCCTGCAGGCGGTGGCCGATCCGGTGCGCTGGGCGGTCCTGGCGATCCTTGGCGACGGCACCCGCTGCGTCTGCGACCTGCAGGCGCACGTGTCGGTCGCACCGAACCTGCTCAGCTACCACCTCAAGGTGCTCCGCGACGCGGGGCTGGTGACCACCACGCGCCGTGGCCGGTGGATCGACTACTCCCTCGCCGACGACGCCGACGACCGGATGCGGTCCGCCCTGCCCGGTGTCCGCGTGGCGGCGCGATGACACTCGCCGAGCGCATCCGGCCGCGCACGACGACGGCGCGCTGGCTGGGCATCAGGACTCCTGACATAGCGGGGGGCCGAGGCGGGCATCCAGGGCTTTGATGTGCACTTTCGTGTGATGGGCCGCGGGCGCCGGAGCTCCGGATGTGCAATAATAAACGCATGATGTGCGTGGCGTTTGGGGGTCGGTGATCATGAGTGTCATGACCGCCCAACCGGTGCTGCCGATGAGCATGGTCCCTTGCGCGGTGCGGGTCGGGGCAGCCGCAGACCTCCTCGAGGACGCGAGCGGCGGCGAAGTCTTCATCCACGGCAACCTGACCTACGCCTGGTCTAGTGAGGATCAGGCGTTGCGGCGTTTGACGGCGGTCCAGCTCGTCGAGCTGCAGGTCGCCAAGGTCGGTGAGGTCGCCGACGCGTTCGGGGTCGACACGGCCACGTTGTGGCGGTGGCGCCGCGAGTTCGCTGGCGCAGGGGTGGGCGGTCTGGTGCCGGACAAGCGGGGACCCAAGGGCGCCTCGAAGCTGACGGCCAGCGTGATCGCCGACATCCGCGCCCGCCGGGCCGGCGGTGCGTCGCTGCGCGCGGTCGCCGCCGCGACGGGGCTCTCCACCGGCAGCGTTCGCCGAGCGTTGACCCTGGGCGCCCTCGAGCTCGACCAGGACGCCTGCGACGGCGACGGCGAGGGCAGCGACGCCCGGGTTGGCGACGCTCAGAGCCTTGAGTCGGTGGTGGATCTGCCGGTGCTCGCCGTCCCGGCCGCGCGCACCGGTGATCGGGTCGCGGCCCGGTGGGGCTGGATTGAGTGCGCCGGCCCGGTGTTCACCCCCGCGGCCCAGGTCCCGCTGGCGGGGTTGTTTCTGGCGTTGCCCGCGCTTGCGGCTACTGGCCTGCTGAGCTGCGCGAAGGAGGTTTACACCCGCCTGCCGGGCGGGTTCTACGGCCTGGACACGATGCTCGTGGAGGGGGTGCTGCGGGCCCTGGCCGGGGAGCCCCGCGCCGAGGGCGCCACCCGGATCGACCCCACCGACCTGGGCCGGGTGCTGGGGTTGGACCGGGCCCCGGAGGTCAAGACCATCCGCCGCAAGATCGCCCAGCTCGCCCAGGCCGGTGCTGCGGGCAAGCTGCAGGCCGCGATCGCCGGCCACCACCTGTCCCGCGGCGACGCTGACGTCGCGGGGGTGGGCGTCGTGCTCTACGTCGACGGACACGTGCGCGCCTACCAAGGCACCAAACGCACCGGCAAGACCCACCTGTCAAGGTTGCGGTTCCCCGCCCCGGCGACCGTGGAGACCTGGGTCGCCGACGGCGACGGCGGACCGGTCCTGGTGGTGATGTCCGAACCCGGGGCGTCCCTGGCCGGTGAGCTGCGCCGGTTGCTGCCCGAGCTGCGCACCGCGGTCGGCGACCACCGGCGGGTCCTGGTCGGCTTCGACCGCGGCGGGTGGTCCCCAGCCCTGTTCGCGCACATGGCCGCGGCCGGGTTCGACGTACTGACCTGGCGCAAAGGCACCATCGCCGACCTGCCCGGCGAACAGTTCACCGACGTGGCCTTCACCGCCGAGACCGGGCGCGAGTACACCTGGGCCCTGGCCGACACGGTCGTGGACGTGCCCATCGACGATCACGGCGGTGTGTTCGCGATGCGGCAGGTCACCCGGTGGGACACGAAGAAGGACACCCCCCGTCAGGTGCACGTGCTCACCACCCGCACCGACCTGGACGCCGCGCAGGTCATCTACCGGATGGGTACCCGGTGGCGGTTGGAGAACTACTTCCGCTACGCCCGCATGCACTTCGACCTCGACGCCCACCACTGCTACGCCTCCACCGACGACGACGCCCACCGGTTGATCCCCAACCCGGCGAAAAGAGCCGCCCACGCCGACGTCCAGGCTGCGCGCGCCCGCCACGACCGCGCCCAGGGACGCACCGACGCCGCGATGCTCGCCGCCCGCTCACCCGCACCCGGGACCCCGACCATCCTGACGAACCGGGTTCATGACGCGATCACCGCGGACCTACGCGCAGCCCAGACGGACCTGGCCGCCGCCCAGCAGACCCACAAGACCATCCCCACCCGGATACCCCTGGGTCAGCTGCACCCCGGCCAGCAGGTCCTGGACGCCGAGACGAAACTGATCACCCACGCGATCGCCGCCGCGGCGTTCAACACGATCAACGCCCTGGCCCGCGACATTCGCCTGGACACCGGCTACGCCCGCGCGAACCACGAAGCCCACACCCTGGCCCGCCACGTCCTGACCCACTCCGGCGACATCGATCCTGGCGACGGCGTCCTGACCGTGCGACTGGACCCGATGCCCACCGCCCGCGCCACCGCCGCGATCCGTGAGCTCTGCGAGCACCTCACCGCCACCCGAACCCGGTACCCAGGCACCGACCTCACCCTGCGCTACGAGATCAAACCTCACCCCTGACCACGCACAAACTCTGGCGCCATGTCAGGAGTCCTGGGCATGGGCGTGGTCGTTGTGGCGTGGGTCACCTTGTACGCCCTGAACCTGTCCTTCTGGGACTGGCTCGTGTTCGACGTCGTCGGGCTGGACCCCGAGAGCAGGCTCGGTTCGGGTGTGCACTTCTTCTTCTTCGACACCGTGAAGATCGCGCTGCTGCTGGTGGGCATCATCTTCGTGGTCACGGTGCTGCGTTCGTTCATGAGCGTTGAGCGGACCCGCGCGCTTCTTGGGGGCAAGCGGCAGGGGCTGGGGAACGTGCTGGCCGCAGGTCTGGGCGTCATCACACCGTTCTGCTCGTGCAGTGCGGTTCCCGCGTTCATCGGCTTTGTCGCGGCCGGGGTGCCGGTCGGGGTGACGTTGAGCTTCCTGATCGCCAGTCCGCTGGTGAACGAGGTCGCCATCGCGCTGCTGTTCGGGTTGTTCGGCTTGGGACCGGCGCTGCTGTACATCGGCGCGGGTCTGGTCATCGCCGTTGTGGCCGGCCTCCTTCTCGGCCGGATGCGACCCGAGCGCTGGGTGGAGCCGTTCGTCTTCGAGACCCGCCTGGGCGGGCAGGTGATCGACTCGTCCGTCGGCCTGACCTGGGATGACCGGATCCAGATGGGAGTGGAGGAGGTCGGATCGATCCTGCGGAAGATCTGGCCCTACCTGCTGGTCGGCATCGGACTCGGCGCGGCCATCCACGGCTGGGCACCGGAGGACGTCTTCGCCCGGTATGCGGGCCCCGGGAACCCGCTCGCCGTCCCGCTGGCCGTCCTGATCGGGGTGCCGCTGTACTCCAACGCGGCCGGGATCCTCCCGCTGGTGGAGGCCCTGCACGACAAGGGCCTGCCGATGGGCACCCTGCTGGCCTTCATGATGGCGGTCGTCGCGCTCAGCCTGCCGGAGCTGATCCTGCTCCGCCGGGTGCTCAAGCCCCGGCTGATCGCCACCTTCGTCGTCGTCGTCGCCGTCGGGATCATTGCCGTCGGCTATCTGTTCAACGCCCTCCTCTGAAAGGCAGCGTCATGATCATCAAGGTCCTAGGCCCCGGATGCGCGAACTGCGTGAACCTCGAGCGGGTCACCCGCGAGGCCGTGGCCGAGCTGGGCATCGACGCCACGGTCGAGAAGGTCACCGACTTCGCCGCGATCGTCGGCTACGGCGTGATGCGGACGCCGGGCCTGGTGGTCGACGAGAACGTGGTCCTGTCGGGCCGCGTGCCGACCGCAAGGCAGGTCAAGGAGATCCTGGCGCCGCTCGCGGGATGACTCAGGGGCGTCAGCCGGGGCGCTGTCGGCCTCAGTGCAGGGCGGCGTCGGGCGGCCCGGAGCACCAGCCGCTGAAGCGCACCTGCAGGCCGGCCCGGGTGGGTGCGCAGCAGTACGGCCCCGCGCCTGCGGCGACGTCGGCCGGGAATGGTGCGACCCGCACCAGCTCGAACGGGTCGTCGTCTGCGCGTGCGCGGATCGTCACGGCGTCGTCGTCGCGACTGAGCCGGATGGTCACCTGGCGGCCCGCCCAGTCCGGGACCGGACGCACCGACCAGTCGGAGCGGCCGAGGGTGACCACCGCCCCGACCTGCGGCACGCCGTCGGCGAGCTCGACCCCTGCCTTGATCCACGTCTGCTCGTCGGCGCGCAGCATCACCCCGGCCTGGTCGAACTGGCCGGTGAACGCCACAGTGAAGGTCACCTCGACCGCCGCCCGCCTCGTCAGCGGTGCGAGCAGCGCGTGCGCGTCGTCGTGGATGAAGCCGTAGGACGTGAGCCGCCACGCATCGCTGCCCGTCGCGGCCGTGACGAGCAGGTCGGTGCCATCCGGGACGGCGGACACCGGAAGGTTGGTCCATGCGCCGACCGACCACGGGACGGCAGTGCCGGCGGCGGGATCGGTCATGGTTGCCACGATAGGCAACGACGGGCCGCCCCGGAGCTCCGGGACGGCCCGTGCTCGTGGGCGATACTGGGATCGAACCAGTGACCTCTTCCGTGTCGAGGAAGCGCGCTACCCCTGCGCCAATCGCCCATCCGTGCTGCGCTGCGTGCGGTGTTCGAGGTGGAGACGGGATTCGAACCCGTGTATACGGCTTTGCAGGCCGCTGCCTCGCCTCTCGGCCACTCCACCGTGAGGCCAACGAGCCCGCCGGTGTATCCCCACACGCCGATGTCGCCTCCGAGCGGACGACGGGATTCGAACCCGCGACCCTCACCTTGGCAAGGTGATGCTCTACCAACTGAGCCACGTCCGCGCGGCACGTCCTGGCGGTGCAACCGGTGTCGTGCGCGTCCCAGACTCTAACTGACCGCTGTGACGGGAGTCCAACTGTCACCGGCGCTCCGCCCGGGTGTCCGACGCCTGGCTACCGTGTGCGAGTGAACCCAGCCGCGGAGCCAGGAGGAGCGAGCACGGACCTGTCCGTGCAGCCCGGCCACGCGTGGTTCGCGGGGGTGCGGGCGTCCCGACCTGTCGAGTGCGTCGATCTGGCTCAGGACGCCGCACGGTTGGCGAGCGGCGGGTTCTGGGTGGTCGTGGGGGAGTTCGACGGGCCGATCCAGGCGTGGCGGTTCACCCGGGTGGACCGGTCCGACGCGCCGGGCGGGAGCGGCCCGGGCTCCGCAGCCTGGCTGGGCCCGTCGCCGTCGGCATGGGTGTCGTCGTTGGGCCGGGAGGCCTACTGCCGGGGTGTCGGCGTGATCCGTGAGCGGATCCGGGCCGGGGACGTGTACCAGGTCACCCTCTGCCGGGTGCTCGTGGCACCGCTGGCGGGCACCGACGGTGAGCCGGACGCCTGGGCCCTTGGGGCGCGTCTGGCACGGGGCAACCCCGCCCCGTGCGCGGGCGGCATCCACGTGCCGCTCGGTGCCGGGCTGCCACCGGTCTGGGTCGTCAGCGCTTCGCCGGAGTTGTTCCTGCGCGTCCGGGACGGCCGGATCAGCTCCGGTCCGATCAAGGGGACCGCCACGGTGCCGGACGGGCTGTCCGAGAAGGACGTTGCGGAGAACATCATGATCACCGACATGGTGCGCAACGACCTGCAGCGGGTCTGCGAGCCCGGAACGGTCGAGGTGACCTCGCTGCTGGAGCTGCAGCCGCATCCCGGCCTGGTCCACCTGGTCAGTACGGTCACCGGGACCCTGCGCGGTGCGGTGGACTGGGCGGCGGTGCTCGCGGCAACGTATCCACCGGCGTCGGTCTCCGGTGCACCCAAGCACACGGCCCTGCAGGTCATCGCCGAACTGGAGCCGGTGCCGCGGGGACCGTACTGCGGGGTGGTGGGCTGGGTGGATGCGGACGCCGGTCGGGCCGAGCTGGCCGTCGGCATCCGGACGTTCTGGTGGACGCCGGACCGCGGCGGCGCGCTGTGCTTCGGCACCGGTGCCGGCATCACGTGGGGCAGCATGGCGGAGCAGGAGTGGTCGGAGACGGAGCTGAAGGCGGATCGTCTGGTCGGCCTCGCCAGCAGCCCGGTCTGAGCACTGTCGACGCGCACGAGAGGGAGGACGGCCATGGGCGGGATCGTCGTGTGGTCGGAGGGGCGGCTGAGGGATCCCGACGAACCCCTGCTCAGCGCCCTCGACCACGGAGCAACGGTCGGCGACGGTGTCTTCGAGACCTGCGGCGTCGTGCGCGGCCACGCCTTCGCGCTCACCCGCCACCTGGCCCGGCTGACGCGTTCGGCGGTCGGCATCGGGCTCATGGCGCCCGATCTGGAGGCCGTGCGCCAGGGTGCGGCGGCCGTCCTGGCTGCCGACGACGGCATCGGCAGGCTGCGCATCACGGTCACGGCAGGTGTCGGACCGCTCGGATCCGGACGGCTTCCCGGCCGGCAGACCGTGCTGGTGATGGGGGGTCCGACGGCGCCTCCGGCGCCGATGCGGGCCGTGCGGGTGCCCTGGGTGCGCAACGAGCGCTCGGCGGTCGCCGGTCTGAAGACCACCTCATGCGCCGAGAACGCCGTGCTCCTGGCCTGGGCCAAGGCCCACGGGGGTGACGAGGCGCTGGTGGCCAACACGGTCGGCGAGCTCTGCGAGGGCACCGGCACGAACGTGTTCGTCGAGCGAGCCGGTGAGCTGGTCACGCCGCCACTGTCCAGCGGCTGCCTGGGCGGGATCACCCGGGAGCTCGTGCTCGAGTGGTCGGTACGTGCGGGCCTGCCGGTGCGGGAAGCCGCCGCCGGTGACCTGCCGTACACCGTTCTGGACGACGTCTTCGCGGGGCGGGCCACCCTCGCGCTCACCGGTTCGGTCCGCACGGTGGTGCCCGTGATCGCCCTCGACGGGATGCTGGTCTCGGTCGGCCCGATCACCGAGCAGGTGCAGCGGCTCTACCGCGAGCGGGAGGCCGGCGACCTGGACCCGTGAGCGGGCCGTACACCTGGACGGCCGGGTGGCCCGTGCGGAGGGGTGTGCAGAGAGGGGCGTGCAGGAGCTGTCAGGCGTCCAGCAGGGTGACGATCAGCCGGGAGATCTCTTCTTCCATCCTGCTGCTCTCTGCGCCGAACGGTACGAGGGCAGTCGTGGCGGCGATGAACCGCGCGAAGGGTTCAGCGGGCCCGGCGAGCAGGGCATCTCCCTCGACGCCGCTGAGGGCTAGGAGCAGGAAGGTCGGGTCCTCGTCGCGCCAGATCCTGACGTCGCCGGTCCCGGCAGGGGCGGTGGGGTCCGCCAGCACGCCCTGCGCGATGAGTTCGCGGCCGATCAGCCACGTGCAGTTGGAGTGCGTCCCGGAGAACTCGATGCGGACGGTGTAGGGATCCATCGCCTCGAAGGTGAGCTCGGCGCGGATCGGCAGCACGCTGGCGTCCGAGAGCACCAGGTGCATAGCGACGACCTCACGCACGTCAGGCAAGGACTCCGTCATCGCCATCCCTTTCCGCCTACGCCGTCGACTGCGCCTCATCCTCCCCGACCGAGCCGCTCCCCGCCAGGTTCGCCGACCGTGCTGGGGATTCGCTAACATCGGGGCGTCTCCGTGAGCCAGGCTCGCGGGGTCGCGGGCGATTAGCTCAGTGGTAGAGCGCCTCGTTCACACCGAGGAGGTCACTGGTTCGAACCCAGTATCGCCCACCGAGGGTCGCGAGAGTGATACGCCAAACGGGCGGACTTTCGGGCGACCACCACCCGAAAGCGTGACGTTCGCGACGTTCGTCTCACCTACTGGTCCTTCGTCGGGTCTGTCGGTGGCTCGGTAGCATCAGTTCACCGACCGTCCGACCCCGAGAGGTTCTCGTGCCGCAGATCAGTGTGACCATCGACGGCGTCGACCAGCAGCTGGCCGAGGGCAGCACCGGAGCTGACCTCTTCGCCGACCGCCGCGACGTCGTCGTGCTGCGGGTCGACGGCGAGCTGACCGATCTTGCTGTCCCTCTGCCGGACGGGGCGAAGGTCGAAGCGGTCACCATCGGCTCGGCCGACGGTCTTGCGGTCCTGCGGCACTCGACGGCGCACGTCCTGGCCCAGGCCGTCCAGGAGCTGCACCCACAGGCCCGCCTGGGCATCGGCCCGCCGATCGTCGACGGCTTCTACTACGACTTCGACGTCGCCACCCCGTTCACACCGGAGGACCTCCAGTCCCTGGAAAAGGTGATGGCCCGGATCGTCAAGGAGGGGCAGACCTTCCGCCGGTGGGAGGTCGGCGAGGCCGAGGCCCGGGCTGAGCTGGCCGACGAGCCGTACAAGGTCGAGCTGATCGGGCTCAAGGGCACGGCAGACGAGGCCGCTGAGGGCGCGTCGGTCGAGGTCGGTCTTGGCGGCCTGACCATCTACCAGAACCTGCGTCGCGACGGCTCGGTCGCCTGGCAGGACCTCTGCCGCGGCCCGCACCTGCCCTCCACCCGGCTGATCGGCAACGGGTTCCGGCTCACCCGGTCCGCGGCCGCGTACTGGCGCGGCTCGGAGAAGAACCCGCAGCTGCAGCGGGTGTACGGCACCGCGTGGCCGTCAAAGGACGAGCTGCGCGCGCACCTGGAGCGACTGGCAGAGGCCGAGCGCCGGGACCACCGACGGCTGGGCAGCGAGCTGGACCTGTTCTCGTTCCCGGACGAGATCGGCTCCGGGCTGGCGGTCTTCCATCCCAAGGGTGGCATCGTCCGCCTGGAGATGGAGGACTACACCCGCCGCAAGCACCTGGCGGCGGGCTACTCCTTCGTGAACACCCCGCACATCACCAAGGCTCGGCTGTTCGAGATCTCCGGGCACCTGGACTGGTACGCGGACGGCATGTTCCCGCCGCTGCACGTCGACGCCGAGGTCGACGAGGACGGCACGGTGCGCAAGCCGGGTCAGGACTACTACCTCAAGCCGATGAACTGCCCGATGCACAACCTGATCTACGCGGCCCGCGGCCGGTCGTACCGTGAGCTGCCGCTGCGGCTGTTCGAGTTCGGCACGGTGTACCGCTACGAGAGGTCGGGCGTGGTGCACGGGATGACCCGGGCGCGGGGCTTCACCCAGGACGACGCGCACATCTACTGCACCCGCGACCAGATGCGCGACGAGCTCACGAGCCTGCTGACGTTCGTCCTCGACCTGCTCAAGGACTTTGGGCTGGACGACTTCTACCTCGAGCTGTCCACCCGGAACCCCGACAAGTGCGTCGGGCCCGAGGAGGTTTGGGAGGAGGCGACCCGCACCCTGGAGGAGGTCGGTATCGCCTCGGGTCTCGAGCTGGTGCCGGACCCGGGCGGCGCGGCCTTCTACGGACCGAAGATCTCGGTGCAGACCAAGGACGCCATCGGGCGGACCTGGCAGATGTCGACGATCCAGCTGGACTTCAACCTGCCGGGGCTCTTCGACCTCGAGTACACCGCCCCCGACGGCAGCCGGCAGCGTCCGGTGATGATCCACCGTGCCCTGTTCGGTTCGATCGAGCGTTTCTTCGCCGTCCTGCTCGAGCACTACGCGGGCGCCTTCCCGGCCTGGCTGGCCCCGGTGCAGGTGATCGCGGTCCCCGTGGCCGAGCCGTTCGAGGCGTACCTGTCCGACGTCGTGGCCCGGCTTCGCGCGGCCGGCGTCCGGGCCGAGCTGGACGCCTCCGACGACAGGTTCGGCAAGAAGATCCGCAACGCGAGCACACAGAAGGCGCCCTTCGTGCTCATCGCCGGGGGCGACGACGTCGCGGCCGGTGCGGTCTCCTTCCGGTACCGGGACGGTCGCCAGGACAACGGCGTGCCGGTCGACGAGGCGATCGAGCGGGTCGTCACCGCCGTGCGCGAGCGGGCACAGGTCTGAATGGACAGCCCTGAGCCCGCGAGCAGCCTGCCGGGCGACCCGGACGGCCTTGAGCGGCTGTGGACGCCGCACCGGATGGTGTACCTGGACGGCCAGGACAAGCCCGCCGGGCAGGGCCGGCCGGAGTGCCCGTTCTGCCGTGCCGCGGCGGCCGACGACGACGCGCAGGCGCTCGTGGTCGCCCGGGGGACGACGGTGTTCGCCGTCCTGAACATCTACCCCTACAACTCGGGGCATCTGATGGTGCTGCCGTACCGGCACGTCGCGGACTACACCGAGCTGGAGCCGGCCGAGATGACCGAGCTCGCGGAGATGACCCGGACCGCCATCGTGGTCCTGCGCACCGTGATGGCGCCGCACGGGTTCAACCTCGGGATCAACCAGGGCGCAGTCGCGGGGGCGGGGATCGCCGCTCACCTGCACCAGCACGTGGTGCCGCGGTGGGGCGGGGACGCCAACTTCATGCCGATCGTCGCCCGCACCAAGACGCTGCCGGAGCTGCTCGCCAGGACCCGGGAGCGGCTCGCCCTCGCGTGGCCCGTTCCGAAGGGGTGATCGACAGGTGCTGAGCCAACTCCGGGCGTTCGTCGGGCGCCTCTTCACACCGCTCGCCAAGGCGTTGCTCCGGATGGGGGTCTCGCCCGACGCGGTCACGATCACCGGAACCCTCGGTGCGGTCGTTGCGGCTCTCTGGCTCTTCCCGACCGGTCACCTGTTCGCCGGGACGATGGTGATCTGGTTCTTCGTGATGAGCGACCTGGTGGACGGCGTGATGGCTCGCCTGTCCGGCCGGGCCGGCCCATGGGGAGCCTTCCTCGACTCGACCCTCGACCGGTTCGCCGACGCGGCCATCTTCAGCGGCCTGGTGATCTGGCTGGCGGGGGAGGGGGACGACCGACTGGGCGCCGTCCTTGGCCTGGCGTGCCTCGTTCTCGGGTCGATCGTCCCGTACGCGCGAGCCCGTGCCGAGGGTCTTGGCATGACGGCCAGCGTCGGCATCGCGGAACGGGCCGACCGGCTCACCACGGTGCTGGTCGCCGCGGGGTTGGTGGGTATCGGCGTGCCGCCGGTCCTGCTCACGGTGGTGCTCGGGGCGCTTGCCGTCGCTAGCGCGGTCACGGTGGTGCAGCGGATGGTCGTCGTGCGCCGCCAGGTCAACCGGGCGGCGGCGACGTGAGGCCGCTCGACCCGGCACGGCTGACGTTGTTCGCCTTCCGGTTCTTCGCCTGGAGCCCGGAGGTGGTGTCCCGTGGCCTGATGATCGTGGCCGCCGACCTCACCTGGCTGCACCACGGTGCGGACATCCGGCGCCTGGAGGCCAACTTGCAGCGCGTGCGGCCGCAGGCCGGCCGCCGTGAGCTGCGCAGGCTCAGCAGGCAGGGCATGCGCACCTACCTGCGCTACTACGCCGAGGCGTTCGCCCTTCCGCGGTTGACGCCCGAGCAGATCGACGCCCGGGTCCGGCCGGTCGGCGTCGGGGCACCGCTCGAGGTGGCGGGTCAGGGCCGTCCCGTCGTGCTCGCGCTCGCCCATCAGGGCAATTACGACCTGGCCGGCGCTTGGGCGTCGGTCCACGTGGCCCCGGCCACCGCCGTTGCAGAGCGGCTCAACCCGCCGGAGGTCTTCGACGCGTTCGTCCGGATGCGCGAGGCTGTCGGCATGCGGATCATCCCGCTCGACCGCGGGCCGGATGTCTTTCGCCAGCTGGTGCGGACGGCGCAGCGCGGCAAGGTGCTCATCCCGCTGCTCGCGGACCGCGATCTGAGCTCCCGCGGCCTCGAGGTGGACTTCCTGGGTGAACGGGCCCGGGTCGCGGTCGGTCCGGCTGCCCTGTCGATCGCCACCGGCGCGGTTCTGGTACCCACCCAGGTGCGTCATGAGCGGTTGCACGGTCAGCGGCGCCGGGCGGCCGGGACACCGTGGGGTGTTGTCGTGACGTTCGGGACGCCCGTGCCGGTCCCGACGGGCGTCCCGCGCTCGGAGCAGGTCCGGCTGATGACGCAGGCCTGGGTTGACGCGCTCGGGGCGCACGTCATCGAGCACCCGACCCACTGGCACATGCTGCAGAAGGTGTTCGTGGCCGACCTCGACCCCGAGCGCTACGCCGTCACCACGGCCAAGGACAAGGCGAAGGACGAGCCCAAGGAGACGGCGACGTGAGTCTTGCGCCGTTGCGGGTCGGGATCGTCTGCCCGTACTCCTTCGACGTGCCGGGCGGCGTGCAGTTCCACGTCCGGGACCTGGCCGAGGCCCTGCTGGCACGGGGGCATGCGGTCTCGGTGCTTGCCCCGGCCGACGACGAGACGCCGCTACCGGGGTACATCACGTCGGCTGGCAGGGCCGTACCCGTGCGCTACAACGGCTCGGTGGCACGGATGACCTTCGGTCCGATGAGCGCCCGTCGGGTGCGCCGGTGGCTGCAGGGTGGCGAGTTCGACATCCTGCACCTGCACGAGCCGGTCACCCCGAGCCTCGGCATGCTTGCCCTGTGGATCGCGTCGGGGCCGATCGTCGCCACCTTCCACACAGCGCTGCTCCGTTCGCGGGCGCTGCAGGTGGCCTACCCGGTGGTGCGACCCAGCCTGGAGAAGATCTCGGCACGGATCGCGGTGTCCGAGGACGCACGGCGGACTCTCGTGCAGCACCTGGGCGGTGACGCGGTCGTGATCCCCAACGGCGTCTACGCCGACACGTTCCAGCACGCGCAGCCGGACCCCCGGTGGACCGGTGGACCCCAGGCACCGACGATCGCGTTCCTTGGCCGCCTCGACGAGCCTCGCAAGGGCCTGCCAGTGCTCACGGCCGCGGTTCCTGCGGTCCTGGCGGAGCACCCCGGGGCGCGTTTCCTGGTGGCGGGCCGGGGAGACACCGGGGCCGATGAAGCCCGTCAGGCCCTCGGTGAGCATGGTCGGGCGGTGGAGTTCCTCGGTGCCGTCTCGGACGAGGAGAAGGCCCGTCTGCTCAGCTCGGTCGACGTGTACTGCGCCCCGCACACCGGTGGCGAGAGCTTCGGCGTCGTGCTGGTGGAGGCCATGAGCGCCGGCGCGACGGTCGTCGCCAGCGACCTCGGCGCGTTCCGGCGTGTGCTGGACGACGGTGCCGCGGGCGTCCTGTTCCCCACTGGGGACAGCGCCGCCCTGGCCAGGACGCTCAACCGGGTGCTCTCCGACCCCGAGCTGCGGCGTTCGACGGCCGACCACGCCGCGCAGGTGGTCAGGCGGTATGACTGGTCGGTGGTCACCGAGCAGGTCCTCACCGTCTACGAGATGGTCCTGTCCGGTTCGACGCCGGGCGTGCGGGTCGCCGAGGACCCGGCCTCGGTCCGGAGCCTGCGGTGGGATGCCAGGGGGCAGCGATGACGTGGTCGGAGGTCACCCTGCTGGTTGCGGGCGCCCTGCTGGTGCTGCTGTGGTTCGTCTGGGTGGTCGGGAGCCGGCTGGACCGGCTGCACCGCAAGGTCGCCACCTCCCGGGCCGCACTGGAGAACCAGCTGGTCCGCCGGGCCTCGACCGCCGCGGAGCTGGCGGCCTCCGGCCTGCTGGACCCGGTCAGCTCCATCCTGGTCGGCGAGGCCGCCTGGGCGGCGCTCTCGGCGGGTGGCCACGGGCGAGCGGAGCTAGTCGCCGCCCTGCCTGATCTCGGCCGGATGCTCCAGCACCCGAGTGACGAGATGGGCCCCGACGCCGACCCGACGGCCCTCCCGGACGACCGGGACCTGGCCGAGAGCGAACTCTCCCGGACGGTCCGCGAGGCCCTCGCGGACCCCGTGGAGGCCGAGGCGGTGCGTGCCGAACCCGGCGGGGGGGAGCTCCTCGGTGCCTTGGCGGCCGCCTGGTACCGCGTGCAGCTGGCCCGGCGGTTCCACAACGAGGCGGTCGCGCAGACCCAGCGGGTGCGCCGCAAGGCGCTGGTCCGGGCGCTGCGGCTGCACGGTCACGCCGTCATGCCGACCACCGTGGAGATCGACGACGCCTGGCCGGAGTCGCTGCAGCGGATCGCCCAGGCCGCCTGACCGGCCGGTGCCGAGGGAGCCGATCTCTGGCCGGAGGGCCGCCGGTCTAGGATGGATGTGCCCGCTGCGACGACGAGCGGCCGCCTCGCACGCTGGCGCTCGGCTGACGAGCGTGCGGGCGGAGATCACCCCAGAGGACGACCGAGGGACGGACTGACGTGAGCACCGAGAACCACCCGATGATCGGCACCGCAAAGGTCAAGCGCGGCATGGCCGAGATGCTCAAGGGCGGGGTGATCATGGACGTGGTCACCGCCGACCAGGCGAAGATCGCCGAGGACGCCGGAGCGGTCGCCGTGATGGCGCTCGAGCGTGTCCCCGCTGACATCCGCGCCCAGGGCGGCGTCGCCCGGATGAGCGACCCGGACCTGATCGACGGGATCATCGAGGCGGTGTCCATCCCGGTGATGGCCAAGGCGCGCATCGGCCACTTCGTCGAGGCGCAGGTGCTGCAGGCCCTCGGGGTCGACTACGTCGACGAGTCCGAGGTGCTCACCCCGGCGGACTACGCCCACCACATCGACAAGTGGGCGTTCACCGTGCCGTTCGTCTGCGGGGCGACCAACCTCGGTGAGGCGTTGCGCCGGATCACCGAGGGTGCGGCGATGATCCGCTCCAAGGGTGAGGCGGGCACCGGCGACGTCTCCAACGCGACAAAGCACATGCGCCAGATCCGGGACCAGATCCGCCGGCTGACCTCCCTGCCGGAGGACGAGCTGTACCTGGCCGCCAAGGAGCTCCAGGCCCCGTACGACCTGGTCAAGGAGATCGCCGCGACCGGCAAGCTGCCCGTCGTGCTCTTCACCGCGGGTGGGATCGCCACCCCCGCCGACGCCGCGATGATGATGCAGCTCGGGGCCGAAGGCGTGTTCGTGGGTTCCGGGATCTTCAAGTCCGGCAACCCCGCCGAACGGGCTGCCGCAATCGTCAAGGCGACCACCTTCTACGACGACCCGTCCGTCATCGCGCAGGTCTCCCGCGGCCTTGGCGAGGCCATGGTGGGGATCAACGTCGAGGACCTCCCTGAGCCGCACCGGCTGGGTGAGCGCGGCTGGTGACATCGGCAGGGCCCGACGACGGCTGGCGGGACGGGCTGATCCACCTGGGCCCCGACTGGGTGCTCGGCCTGGACGGTGTCCCGTTCCGCACGGCCGCACGGATCATTCTGGTCGACCAGGCCGACCGTGTCCTGATGGTCCGCGGGCACGACGTGGATGAGCCCGACCGGCACTGGTGGTTCACCGTCGGTGGCGGGATCGATGCCCGCGAGACGGCGTGCGAGGCGGCGGCGCGCGAGCTGCGCGAGGAGACGGGCCTGCGCATCGACCCAGCTGCTCTTGTCGGGCCCGTGCTGACCCGCATGGCGTTGTTCGACTTCGCCGCGCGCACCGTCCGCCAGGACGAGGTCTTCTTCCTCGCGCGGATCGAGTCCCCGCCCGAGACCGCGACCGAGGGCTGGACGGACCTCGAGCAGAGCTTCATGGACGAGGTGCGCTGGTGGGACCTCGACGCCCTCGCGACGGTGAGCGAGCAGGTGTACCCCGAGGGCTTCATCGACCTGGCACGAGACCTGCTCACGGGGTGGGACGGCATCGCGCGGCGGCTGCCCGACGGGGAATGACGGCCACGGCCGGTCGGCGGCGTACTGGGCGGTAACCTGCCCTTGACCTGCGCGTACTACCGTCGGGGAATGCCCATCACCACCTCACCTGTCACGCAGATCCCGCGCAGCGGCATCCGCATACTGATGGAGCTGGCTCTGCGCGACCCGCAGGCCATCCGGCTCGAGGTCGGAGAGCCCGACACCACCACTCCGCAGCACGTCATCGCTGCAGCAGCCCAGGACGCCCTGGCCGGCCATACCGGCTACACCTCCAGCGTGGGGTCCGCCGAGCTGCGCGCCGCGCTGGCGGAGAAGGTCACCCGCGTCAACGGTCGGCCCACCACCGCCGACGAGGTGCTCGTCACCCACGGCGCGATGCACGGTCTCGCGATGGCGCTGCACACGGTTCTCGCGCCGGGGGAGGAGGTGCTGGTCCCGGACCCCGAGTTCCCCAACTGGCGGATGGCTGCGGTCTCGACAGGTGCGCTTGTTCGGACCTATCGCACCGCCGCCGGCAACGGGTTCGTACCGACCGTCGCCGACGTCGAGGCCGCGGTCAGGGAGCGGACGCGGGCGATCGTCGTGTGCTCGCCGAACAACCCGACGGGTGCCGTGTACCCCGAGGAGGTGCTGGCGGGGATTCTGGACATCGCCCGGCGGCACGACCTGTGGGTGCTCTCCGACGAGTGCTACGAGGCGTTCACCTTCGACGCCCCGCACGTCGGCCTGACCGCTCTGGACACCGACGACCGGGTGCTGTCCTTCTTCACCTTCTCCAAGACGCACGCGATGACCGGCTGGCGGGTGGGCTACGTCGTCGTGCCGGATCCGCAGATCCGGGAGCTGATGGAGCACCTGGCGGAGGCGACGGTTGCCTGCCCGTCGTCGGTCAGCCAGCGGGCGGCCCTCGCGGCCCTGCGCGGGCCTCAGGACCACGTTGCGCTGGCCCGGGCGTCATACCGCGAACGGCGCGATGCGGCGGTCGAGCTGCTGAGCCTGCGGGGCGTGCCGTGCGTCCGGCCCGAGGGCGCGTTCTACCTGATGGTGGACGTCTCAGCGGCGACGCCGGACAGCGAGCAGTTCGCTCTCCGGCTGCTGGCGGAGCGGCACGTGGCCGTTGCGCCCGGCTCCGCCTTCGGGCCGGGCGGTGAGGGGATGGTCCGGGTGTCCCTCGCCGCCGACCGCGGTGCGCTGCTCGAGGGGCTCGACCGCCTGGCGGAGCTGGTTGCCACCTGGGGGGCGGTCCTGGGGGAGGGCGGGCCCCTGGGGGCCTCGGTGCCCGCTCCGGTCTGAGCCCCGGTCGGCCGCCTTCCCGGCCGACCGTAGAATCGCCGACCATGACCCGGATCGGTGTGCTGGCCCTGCAGGGAGACGTGCGCGAGCACGTCGCCGCGCTGGCGGGGTCCGGCGCCGACGGCGTCCCGGTGCGGTGCGTGAGCGAGCTGGAGCAGGTCGACGGCATCGTCATCCCGGGCGGGGAGTCGACCACGATCGACAAGCTGTTGCGCGCGTTCGGCCTGTTCGAGCCCCTCCGGGCAGCGATCCGGGCCGGCCTGCCGGCCTTCGGCTCATGTGCCGGGATGATCCTGCTCGCCGACCGGGTCGCGGGCGGGACGGCCGACCAGCAGACCCTCGGCGGCCTGGACATCACGGTCCGGCGCAACGCTTTCGGGCGCCAGGTGGACTCGTTCGAGACCGACCTCGTCGTGCTGGGTGTCGCCGACAGCGCGGAGCGCCCGGTGCACGCGGTGTTCATCCGTGCGCCGTGGGTCGAGGATGTCGGGCCGGGTACCCAGGTGCTGGCGAGGGTGGAGGCCGGCGCCGCCGCCGGTAGGATCGTCGCGGTGCGTGAGCGTGACGTGCTGGCCACGTCCTTCCACCCCGAGATCACCGGGGACCTCCGCCTGCACCGGCTTTTCGTCCAGATCGTCACCGACCGCGGTTGAGGGGTTCTCCAGCATGTCCGGTCACTCCAAGTGGGCCACGACCAAGCACAAGAAGGCTATCGTCGACGCACGGCGAGCCAATGTGTTTGCGAAGCTGATCAAGAACATCGAGGTCGCGGCCCGCACCGGCGGTGGCGACCCGGTGGGCAACCCCACCCTCTTCGACGCCATCCAGAAGGCCAAGAAGACCTCCGTGCCGATCGACAACATCACCCGCGCGGTCAAGCGTGGCTCCGGCCAGGAGGCCGGCGGCGCCGACTACCAGACGATCATGTACGAGGGCTACGCGCCCGGTGGGATCGCCGTCCTGGTCGAGTGCCTGACCGACAACCGCAACCGTGCGGCGTCGGACGTCCGGGTGGCTTTCACCCGCAACGGCGGCGCGATGGCGGACCCCGGATCGGTCTCGTACCTCTTCTCCCGGCGAGGTGTCGCCATCGTGCCGAAGACCGCCAGCCTCACCGAGGATGACGTCCTGACGGCCGTGCTGGACGCCGGCGCCGAGGAGGTCAACGACCTCGGTGAGGCGTTCGAGGTGCTCAGCGAGCCGGGCGACGTCGTCGCGGTACGTACCGGCCTGCAGGACGCCGGGATCGAGTACGACTCCGCGGAGGCGCAGTTCGTCCCGGCGACCCAGGTGGAGGTCGACGTCGACGGTGCCCGCAAGATCCTGCGACTGATCGACGCACTCGACGACCTCGACGACGTGCAGGTGGTCTACGCGAACTTCGACGCCTCCGACGAGGTGCTGGCGGCCCTCGAGGACGAGGACTGACCCGAGCGGTACCGGCGCCCGGCGAGGCTTCGCGGAGAATCGTCGGGGGACTGTGAGACTGGCACCGTGCGCGTGCTCGGAGTCGACCCCGGCCTGACCAGGTGCGGTCTTGGCGTCGTGGACTCCGCACCCGGCCGCCGCGCCGTCCTGGTCGCCGTCGGTGTGGCCCGCTCGGATCCCGGTGACGGACCCGCCCTGCGCCTGCTGCGGATCGGCGACGAGGTGGAGCGGTGGCTCGACCTGCACGCGCCGGACGCCGTCGCCGTCGAGCAGGTGTTCGCTCAGCACAACCTGCGCACGGTGATGGGCACCGCCCAGGTGTCCGGGGTCGTGATGGTCGCCGCCGCCCGTCGGGGTGTCCCGGTCACCCTGCACACCCCGAGCGAGGTCAAGGCGGCCGTCACCGGGAACGGACGTGCGCCCAAGTCCCAGGTGCAGGCCATGGTGGCCCGGATCCTCGCCCTGCCGCGGACACCCACCCCGGCCGACGCCGCCGACGCGCTCGCCCTCGCCATCTGCCACCTGTGGCGCCCGCTGGCGAGCGGTTCCGGCGACGGCGGCACTGCCGCCACCGGCAGGACGCCGGCCCAGCAGGCCTGGGCGCGTGCCGAGACGACGGCGCGCCTCGGTCGGGGCTGAGCGGTGGCTGTTACGGTCGTACACATGTTCGTCCGCCAGCCGCCCACCAGCGGTCTGCTCACCTGCGAGGAGGGCCGGTGATCGCCTCACTTCGTGGCCGCGTCGTCGACCTGCGCCTGGACGCCGTCGTCATCGAGGTCGGGGGAGTCGGGCTGCTGGCGCACGCGACGCCCGCGACCCTGGCCGGGTTGCGGCTCGGGCAGGACGCCACGCTGGCGACCTCCCTTGTCGTCCGCGAGGACGCGCTGACGCTCTACGGCTTCGCTGAGGCGGAGGAGCGCGAGGTCTTCGACACCGTCCAGACGGTGAGTGGTGTCGGGCCCCGGCTGGCTCTGGCGATGCTGGCCGTGCACAGCCCCGATGTGCTGCGCCGTGCGGTCGCCACCGAGGACCTGGCCGCCCTCCAGCGCGTCCCCGGGATCGGCCGCAAGGGCGCCCAGCGGATCGTCCTGGAGCTGGGCGACCGGCTCGGCCCGGCCGGGACGCCGGCGGACGGCGGTGCGCCGGTCGCCGAGGACCAGCGCGGGACGGTTGTGGAGGCGCTGGTGGGCCTCGGCTGGAACACCCGGGCCGCGGAGGATGCCGTGCGCGCCGTCGTGCCCGACGACGCCGGTCCGGTGGACCCCGCCGACATCGCTGCGGTGCTCCGTGCCGCACTGCGCACGCTCGGGGGTGGACGTGGCTGAGGACCGGGTCGTGGCCGCCGAGGCCGAGGAGGTCGAGCGCGCCGTCGAGGTGGCGCTGCGCCCCCGCCGGCTGAGCGAGTTCGTCGGGCAGCAGGTGGTGCGCGAGCAGCTCGAGCTGGTGCTGCACGCCGCCCTCGCCCGCGGCGGGATCCCTGACCACGTGCTGCTGTCCGGACCGCCCGGGCTCGGCAAGACGACGCTGGCGATGATCATCGCGGTCGAGCTCGGCACCTCCGTGCGGGTGACATCGGGCCCGGCCATCCAGCACGCGGGCGACCTCGCTGCGGTCCTGTCGTCCCTCGAGGAGGGCGAGGTGCTCTTCGTCGACGAGATCCACCGCCTCGCCCGGCCGGCCGAGGAGCTGCTGTACGTCGCCATGGAGGACTTCCGGGTCGACATCGTCGTCGGCAAGGGCGCGGGGGCGAACGCGATCGGACTCGCCCTGCCACCGTTCACGGTGGTCGGTGCCACGACAAGGGCCGGCCTGCTGCCGGCACCGCTGCGCGACCGCTTCGGGTTCACCGCGCACCTGGACTTCTACTCCGACGCCGAGCTCGAGCGGGTGCTGGCGCGGTCCGCGGGCCTGCTGGGCGTCGACCTGCACGACGACGCCGCCGCCGAGATCGCGCGCCGGTCCCGCGGCACGCCGAGGATCGCCAACCGACTGCTGCGCCGGGTGCGCGACTGGGCTCAGGTGCGGGGGACCGGGCAGTGCGACCGCGCGGCTGCACGCGCAGCCCTTGAGGTCTACCAGGTGGATGAGCTGGGCCTTGACCGGCTGGACCAGGCCGTCCTGCAGGCACTGTGCACGAGTTTCGGGGGCGGTCCGGTGGGTCTGACGACGCTCGCGGTCGCCGTCGGTGAGGAGCCGGAGACGGTCGAGACCGTTGCGGAGCCGTTCCTGGTGCGCGAGGGGTTGATCGGACGGACCCCGCGTGGCAGGGTCGCCACGGCGCGTGCCTGGGAGCACCTGGGCCTGGCCGCCCCCAGCGGACCCGGCACCCTGTTCGAGTGACCTCCTTGGTCGGGGTTCACGGACGCCGACCCGCCCCGGGCCGGCGGAGCGCCCGGCCACACGCTGTCGGGACGAACGGTTAGGGCAGCGGCCTTCCGGTCGCCTAGACTTCGCGCGGCTGCTACCTCGAAGGACGTGAGACCCCCCATGGATCCCAGCTTTCTGATCATCCTGCTGTTCGGCGTCGGCATGCTCTGGTTCATGTCGAGGCGGACGCGCAAGCAGCAGCAGGAGGCGGCCCGCTTCCGGGACAACCTCGAAGCCGGCCAGGAGGTCATGACGGGCTCCGGGCTGTTCGGCACGGTGGTCGAGGTCGAGGGCGACCGCGTCACTCTCGAGATCGCGCCGGGTGTCACCAGCCAGTGGCTCAAGGCCGCGATCGCCAAGGTCGTCGAACCGCCGCTCGAGGACGAGGACGAAGAGCCCGAGGACGGCGAGGAGCTCGAGGACGAGTTCGAGGACGAGTTCGAGGACGAGGATGCCGACGGCGCAGACGAGACCGATGACGAGGAGTGGGAGGAGCTCGAGGCGCCGGACGACGCCTCCAGCTTCACCTCCGACAAGGACGACGAGACCCCACGCTGAACCACCGCGCCCCAGGCACGGCCCCGCGCCGGTGATCCGGCGCACGAACACGAGAGAAGATCCCGTTGGTCACAACGACCCGCCGCGAACGACCGGTGCGCACCCTGGTCACCCTCAGTGTCCTGGTGACCGGGCTGATGGCGGTCCTCCTGGCCGGGACTCGATGGTCCGACGCGACGATCACACCGGGGCTCGCCCTCGACCTTGAGGGCGGCACCGAGATCATCCTGCACCCGGTTGCCGAGGGGGGTCAGCAGGTCACTCCGGACGCCATCAAGGAGGCGATCGACATCATCCGCAGCCGGGTCGACGCCTCGGGTGTCGCGGAGGCGGAGATCACCAGCCAGGGCCGGGACAACATCGTCGTGGCCCTGCCGGGCGAACCGGACGAGGCTACCCTCGCGCTGGTCCGCGAGTCGGCCCAGATGGTGTTCCGTCCCGTGCTCGTGGTTGCGGCGCCGACGCCCACCGCGTCCGCCACCCCCACTGCCACCCCCACTGCCACCCCGACTGCGGCCCCTGCCGCAGACCCGACCGCCGCACCGGCCGCGGATGCGACTGCCACCCCGACCGCAGAACCGGCTGCGAGCCCGGCCGCTGACGTCACCCCAACGGATCCCAGCGACCTCGCCTGGCTGACGGACGCACTGCTCGCCGAGTTCGAGGCCCTCGACTGCACCGACCCGGCCAACCTCAGCGGGGGCGCCGCTCGAATGGGTGACCCCGCCAAGGCGATCGTCACGTGTGACGAGTCGGGCACAGCCAAGTACGCGCTCGGGCCGGTGGAGGTCCGCGGCGACATGATGACCGGCGCGTCGTCCGGTCTGGAGTCGCTTCCCGGCGGCGGTCTCGGCACCAAGTGGATCACCACCGTCAGCTTCGACGGCGCGGGCACTGTCGCCTTCCGCGACGCGACGACGCGGTTGAAGGACCTGGAGTCCCCGCGCGACCAGTTCGGCATCGTCCTGGACGGTCTGGTGGTCTCGGCACCGCAGGTGCACGAGATCATCCCCACGGGTGAGGCGATCATCTCCGGCACGTTCACGCGCGACACCGCCGCGACGCTGGCCCGCCAGCTCAACTTCGGCGCCCTCCCGCTCACCTTCGACGTGCAGAGCGAGGCCCAGATCTCCGCGACGCTCGGCTCCGAGCAGCTGCAGCGCGGGATGCTCGCCGGCCTGATCGGCCTCATCCTGGTCGGGGTCTACTCCCTGGCCCAGTACCGGGCGCTCGGCCTGGTCACGATCATGTCGCTGATCACCGCGGCCGTGCTGGCGTACCTGGCGATCACCACGCTGTCCTGGCTACAGGGCTACCGGCTGAGCCTGCCCGGTGTGGCCGCCCTGATCGTGGCCATCGGTATCACTGCCGACTCCTTCATCGTGTACTTCGAGCGGATCAAGGACGAGCTGCGCGAGGGGCGAACTCTCACCGCCGCCATCGACCAGGGCTGGGCGAGGGCCCAGCGGACCATCCTGGCCTCCGACGCCGTGAGCTTCCTGGCCGCCGTCGTGCTGTACTTCCTGGCCGTCGGGGGCGTGCGTGGGTTCGCGTTCACGCTGGGGTTGACCACCCTGATCGACCTCTTGGTCGTCTTCATGTTCACGCACCCGGTGATGGTCCTGATCTCTCGGCACAGGTTCTTCGCCGACGGGCACCCGTTCTCCGGCCTGGATCCGGGCCTGCTGGGCGCCCGTAGCCGCTACGTGGGTCGCGGACGGGTGGCCACGGCCACCGAACCGGCCGACCGCCGCCGCGAGCCGATGCCTGCTGCAGCCGACGCGGGGCAGATCGGCACCGAGCGGTTGACCATCGCCGAGCGCAAGGCGGCTCAGCGCCGTGCCGCCGAGGCCGACCAGGCACGCATCGAGGGGGAGGACGCCTGATGGCCAGCAGGATGGGGCAGTGGGGCAACGACCTGTACACCGGCCGCAGGTCCTACGACATCGTCGGTCACCGCAAGCGCTGGTTCGTGGTCGCAGCGGCCCTGGTGCTGCTCTCCTCCGCGCTGCTCATCTCCCGGGGCCTCAACCTCGGGATCGCGTTCCGCGGCGGCTCGGAGTTCACGGTCCCGAGCGTGACCACGACTGACCAGCAACCGGCCCTGGATGCCGTTGCGAGCATCGAGGGGGCCGAACCGCCCCGGGTCTCGGTGGTCGGCACGGACACGATCCGGGTGCAGACGTCCTCGCTGACGGACGTACAGACCAGCTCCCTCAAGCAGGCTTTGGCGACGGCGTACGGGGTCGACGTTGTTGACGTGGACTCCTCCTTCGTCGGGCCGCAGTGGGGCCAGGACGTCACGAGCAAGGCGCTGCGGGCGCTGGTGATCTTCCTGGTCCTGGTCTCGCTCGTGCTGACCGTGTACTTCCGCGACTGGCGGATGGCGGCTGCGGGCCTCGTGGCGCTGGTGCACGACGTGATCCTCACGGTGGGCGTCTACGCGGCTGTCGGTTGGGAGGTCACCCCCGCCACCGTCATCGGGTTCCTGACGATCCTCGGGTACTCCCTGTACGACACCGTCGTGGTGTTCGACAAGGTGCGCGAGAACGTCCGCGGAGTGGTCAAGCAGAAGCGCTTCACGTACTCCGAGATGGCCAACCTCGCGCTGAACCAGACGCTCGTGCGATCGATCAACACCTCGATCGTCGCGGTGCTCCCGGTGGCGGCGATCCTGTTCATCGGGGCCTTCCTGCTCGGCGCCGGCACCCTGCGGGACATCGCGTTGGCGCTGTTCGTCGGCATCCTGGTGGGCACCTTCTCGTCGGTGTTCCTCGCGACACCGCTGCTGACTTGGATGAAGGACCAGGACGAGGAGTTCGCCGCACACAACGCCACCGTCCTGGCCGCGCGGGCCGCCGCACCCCAGGGCCAGGAGTCGCGGGTCCGCGTAGGTGCCTTGGTGCCGGGGGAGCACCTGGGCAACCGCGCGCAGCCCCGTCGGCCGAGCCGTACCCCCGGGCGTCGGCCGTGAGGGTCGAGTACCAGGCTGACCCCGAGCTGGTCGCCCGCGCTGCCCGCCTGGTGCACGACGTGCCCGACTTCCCCCACCCCGGCGTGGTGTTCAAGGACATCACGCCGCTGCTGGCCGACGGGCCGACCCTGCGCGACGTCGTCGCGCACATGGCTGACCGGGCCCCGGCGAACATCGATCTGGTGGTGGGGATGGAGGCACGGGGCTTCATCCTCGGCGCCCCGGTCGCCGTCGCCCTCGGCACCGGCTTCATCCCGGTGCGCAAGGCCGGCAAGCTTCCTCGGGAGGTGCTCGCGGGGGCCTACGAGCTGGAGTACGGCAGTGCGGTGCTCGAGGTGCATCCCGACACCATCAGGGACGGCTCCCGGGTGCTGATCATCGACGACGTCCTGGCCACCGGCGGCACCGCCGCGGCCACGGCGGCCCTGCTGGAGAAGGCGGGCGGCGTCGTCGTCGGGCTGGCCTTCCTGATGGAGCTCACCTTCCTCGACGGCCGATCCCGGCTGGCGGGGCGACCCTTCGAGGCCCTGCTCACCTACTGACCCGCCTGCGAACGCCCCGGGGCATACCTCGCCCCGGGGCGTCGTTGTGCCGACAGTAGACTCCAAGGGTGCCCTGCGGAGGGAGGCGAGATGGCAGCTGAGTCCTCAGCCGGCCCGGCCTTGCCCGCGCAGCATGACGCCCCCGAGGTCGTCCCCGACGACGGCACGAAGACGGTCGACCCAACGGCGACCGACGACGGCAACGGCGAGGACGTCGTCGCCCCGCAGTCCATGCCCGCGCCGCGAGCCCCCGGGAACGAGCCACCGGAGGTGACGCCCACCCGGGTACGGTCACGGTTGGTGCGCTTCGGGACACGGCCGTCGACCGGCTCACCGGTTCTCGAGCCGCTGATGGCCGCGGTCCGCGCGAACCAGCCCAAGGCCGACGTCGGGCTGCTGGAGCGCGCGTACGCGACCGCTGAGGAGGCCCACCGCGGCCAGACGCGGCGTAGCGGTGACCCCTACATCACCCACCCCGTCGCCGTCGCCACGATCCTCGCCGACCTCGGGATGACCCCGCCGACCTTGGCCGCGGCACTGCTGCACGACACGGTGGAGGACACCGAGTACTCCCTCGACCAGCTGAAGGAGGACTTCGGCGAGGAGATCGCCAAGCTTGTCGACGGCGTCACCAAGCTGGACCGGGTCTCGTACGGGGACGCCGCCCAGGCCGAGACCGTCCGCAAGATGGTCGTGGCGATGTCGCGGGACATCCGCGTGCTGGTCATCAAGCTGGCTGACCGGTTGCACAACGCCCGGACCTGGCGGTTCGTGCCGCAGGAGTCGGCCCGGCGGAAGGCCCGCGAGACGCTCGAGATCTATGCGCCGTTGGCGCACCGGCTCGGCATGAACACGATCAAGTGGGAGCTGGAGGACCTCGCCTTCGCCACCCTGTACCCCAAGGTGTACGAGGAGATCGTGCAGCTGGTGGCCGAACGGGCTCCGGCACGGGACGAGTACCTGTCGGTGGTCAGGGAGCGGGTGATTGCCGACCTGCGCATCGCGAAGGTCAAGGCAACCGTCACCGGGCGACCCAAGCACTACTACTCGATCTACCAGAAGATGATCGTGCGGGGCCGCGACTTCGCCGACATCTATGACCTGGTCGGCGTTCGGGTGCTCGTCGACTCCGTACGGGACTGCTATGCTGCCCTCGGTGCCCTGCACGCGCGATGGAACCCGGTCCCCGGGCGGTTCAAGGACTTCATCGCGATGCCCAAGTTCAACATGTACCAATCGCTGCACACGACGGTGATCGGGCCGGGCGGCAAGCCCGTCGAGATCCAGATCCGCACCCACGAGATGCACCGCCGGGCCGAGTACGGCGTCGCCGCCCACTGGAAGTACAAGGAGATGGCCAAGAGCCAGGGCGTGCCGGTGGACGCTGCCAGCGACATGGCCTGGTTGCGTCAGCTCGTCGACTGGCAGCGGGAGACGGCCGATCCGACCGAGTTCCTTGACTCGCTGCGCTTCGAGATCCGTGGCGCCGAGGTGTACGCCTTCACACCAAAGGGCGACGTGATCGCGCTACCGGCCGGGTCGACGCCGGTGGACTTCGCCTACGCCGTGCACACCGAGGTGGGCCACCGGACCATGGGCGCGCGGGTCAACGGCCGCCTGGTACCCCTGGACTCCTCGCTGGAGAACGGCGACGTCGTCGAGGTGCTCACATCCCGGTCCGAGACGGCCGGTCCGAGCCGGGACTGGATGACCTTCGTCAAGAGCCCCCGCGCCCGGAACAAGATCCGCCAGTGGTTCTCCAAGGAACGTCGCGAAGAGGCGATCGAGCGCGGCAAGGCGGCGATCGCCAAGGCGATGCGCAAGCAGAACCTGCCGATCCAGCGGCTGCTGTCGCACGAGTCGATGGTGGCGCTGGCCAACGAGCTGCGGTTCGCCGACGTGTCGACCCTGTATGCGGCGATCGGCGAGGGGCAGGCCTCGGCGGCGACCGTGGTGCACCGCCTGGTGCAGTCGATGGGCGGCGAGTCCGGGACCGAGGAGGACGTCGCCGAGACGGCCCAGCCCGGTCGCCAGCCGCGGGTGCGCACCGGCGATGCCGGCGTGGTCGTCAAGGGCGTCACCGACATCTGGGCGAAGCTGGCCAAGTGCTGCACGCCGGTACCCGGCGACGAGATCATGGGCTTCGTGACCCGCGGTGCGGGCGTGAGCGTGCACCGGGTGGACTGCAGGAACGTCGAAGAGCTGCGCCAGCAGCCGGAGCGGATTGTCGAGGTCGAGTGGGACGTCGGCCCGAACACCCTGTTCCTGGTGCAGATCCAGGTGGAGGCCCTTGACCGGAGCCGGCTGCTCTCCGACGTGACCCGGGTGCTCTCGGACCATCACGTCAACATCCTGTCGGCGACCGTGTCGACCACGCGTGACCGCGTGGCGATGTCGCGCTTCATCTTCGAGATGGCCGACCCGGCCCACCTGACCTCGGTCCTCGCGGCCGTGCGCAAGGTCGACGGCGTGTTCGACGTCTACCGGATCACCGGGTCGCGTGGGGCGGAGCTGCCGACCCGGACCTGAACCTGCGTCTCAACGTGAGCCTGAACCTGAGCCGCGGCTGCGACGTCGGTACGAACCTCTACCTGAACGTGAGGATCTCAGCCGCGCGACTCGGCGGCGGCCCGTTCCACCTGCTCCAGCCAGGATCGGCGAGCCTGCAGGGCCTCCTCTGCCTCACTGACCTTGCGTCTGTCGCCTGCGTCTTTCGCGGCCTGCAGCTCGCCCTCCAGGGCGGTGATGGCGGCCACCAGCTGCGCGGCAGCGCCCTCGGCCCTGGCCCGCGTCTCGGGGTTCGAGCGCTGCCACTTGGCCTGCTCGGTCTCTCGCACAACGGTCTCAACCGCCCGCAGGCGGCTCTCGATGCGCTGGATGTCCCCGCGCGGGACCTTGCCGATCCGCTCCCAGCGCTCCTGGATGTTCCGCAGGTCGACCTTCGCCGCGGCGATGTCGGTGACCGGCACCAGCCGCTCTGCCTGCTCAAGCAGTGCCATCTTGGCCTCGAGGTTCGCCGAGAACTCGGCGTCGGTCTGCTGGAAGTGGGCGTCGCGGGCGACGAAGAAGGCGTCCTGCGCAGCGCGGAAACGGGCCCAGAGGGCGTCATCGTCCTTGCGGCTGGCACGTCCGGCCGTCTTCCACCGAATCATCAGGTCGCGGAACGCTGCCGACGTCCCCGCCCAGTCCGTGCTGGTCGCCAGCGCCTCGGCCTGGGTCACCAGCTGCTCCTTCTCGGTGCGTGCGGCCGAGCTCGACTTCTCCAGCTCGGCGAACCAGCGCCGTCGCTCGCGGTCGAAGGTCGACCGGGCATGGCTGAACCGCTTCCAGAGGGCGTCCTCGTTGGTCCGGTCCAGACGCGGCCCTCGGCGCTGCGCCTCCTTCCACTGCTCCAGGAGGACCCGCAGCTGTTCGCCGGCAGGGCGCCACTGCATGCGTTCCGGCTCGGTGGCGGCGATCTTCTCCGCAGCCTCCACCATCGCGGTGCGCGCCTCGAGCCCCACCTGTTTGGCTGCGGCGCGCTCGGCGTCGGCAACGGCCTTCCGCGCGGCGGCGAGCATCCTTAGCGAGTCGAGACGACGGCGCAGGCTGTCGAGGTCGCCGACGGCTGCTGGAGCCTCCAGCTCGGACGCCAGGTGCTCGGCCGTC
Organism: Actinomycetales bacterium; assembly: GCA_038204895.1. Classification (GTDB taxonomy): domain Bacteria; phylum Actinomycetota; class Actinomycetes; order Actinomycetales; family Cellulomonadaceae; genus Actinotalea. The sequence continues at coordinate 33,663 of JBBRCL010000014.1, forward strand.
GCGTCCATCTCTTTGACGGACAGATCTGTCGCCGCGATCCGGGCCTCGAAGAGCACGATCTTGGCGTGCAGGTCGGCAAAGCGCCGGACGTAGAAGGCGATCGCGTCGGCGGGGTGGGTGTCGGTGTACTGCCCCACCTCTCGTTCCCCGGAGGCCTCCCGGACCCACACGGTGCCGTCCTCGGTGACCCGTCCCCAGCCGGCTGCCTCGAGGACCTCGGCCTCCGAGAGCGACGGTGGTGCCGGGACTGCGGACCCATGGGTCGCGACGGCGGCGGGTGTTGCGGTGCGTCCCCGCCGGGCCGGCGGCCGGGGGACCGGGCGCGGACCCGGCGGAGTGGGCTTGACCGCCCGGGGTGGTGCCGGGACTGGCGTGCTGGCGGTGTCGTCCGGCTCGGGCTCAGGGACGGGCTCGGGCTCCAGCTCAGGGACGGGCTCGGGCTCCAGCTCGGGCTCCGGCTCGACCTCGGGCGCTACCTCGACCTCAGCTTCCGCGCCAGTCTCCTGGCCCTGGGTCTGCACGGGCGCCGGCCCGGCCGGGCCCTCGTCGGGGGACGTCTCGGGTGTCGGCTCCTGGTCGCTCATTCGGCATCCACTCCCTGGATCGTCACGTCGACAGCGGGCTTCTGAGCCGATCCCTCGGCGAGCCCCGCGTCGGCCACTGCCTGCAGCACGTCCATTCCCTCGACGATGCGGCCGAAGACCGTGTAGCCACCCGCACTGTCCGACCCGATCGTCGAGTCCTGGTACACGAGGAAGAACTGGCTGCCCATGCTGAAGCCGTCGCCCGGGGTACGCGCCATCGCGAGCGTTCCGGCGGGGTAGACGTTGTTCGCCGGCGCGTTCTCCACGGGTCCGAACCGGTAGTCCGGCCCCCCGGTACCGGTGCCGGTCGGGTCTCCGCACTGGAGCACGAAGATGTTCGACGTCGTCAGCCGGTGGCAGGTGGTCTGGTCGAAGAAGCCGTCCCGTGCCAGGGACACGAACGATGCGACCGCCTGCGGCGCCGCGGCGCCGTCGAGCTCCATGGTGATGTCACCGGCGGTGGTGTGCAGCGTCGTCGTCCAGGTGCGGCCCTCGGCGAGCGAGAGGTCCGGCACGTTCGGGTCGAGCGTCGGCTCGCTCGTCGGCGCTCCGGTCGCGGGCGTGGTGACGGCCGGGTCCGGCGCGGGTACGGCATCGGGCCGTAGGAGATCGACGAGCAGCCACCCGCCGGCGACCAGCGCTGGCACGCCCAGCACCCAACCGACGATGATGCGGCGCCGACGCTGTCGCGCCTTGACGGCAGCCTGATGCGCCAGCCACTTCTCGTAGCGCCGGCGCGCGTACTCCCGCTGCTGCTTCTTCGAGGACAACTCGCGCTCCCGTTCTTGCCTACGTGCGGGCACACACCCACGTACCGACGCGCGCACAGGCGCAGCGCCGGGCCTCGCACAGTCTAGGCAAATGCAGGGCGCCCGACGGACACCGGTGCGTGCTGACGAACGCCACGGTCTTGTCTCGGTTGCTCGGGGCGCGCCGATACGCTGGACAGGTGCTGATCAGGACCGTCGTGGCGCCACTGCTCGGCAGCAACTGCTACCTGGTGTCCGACGGGGGTCGATGCGTCGTCGTCGACCCCGGCGGAGGCGCCGCGGACGGAGTGCGGGCCATCGTCCGCACCGAGGGCCTGGCGCCGGTGGCGATCCTGCTGACGCACGGCCACGTCGACCACACCTGGGACGCCGCAGAGGTCTCCGAGGAGTACCAGGTGCCGGTCCGGCTGCACACGACCGACGTCTACCGGCTGTACGACCCGCTCGGGTCGCTCGGCCCGCTGGGCCCCGAGCTCGCGGCGATGGCGGGTGCGCCGAGCGGCCCACCGATCCCCGATCGGATCGAGGCCTTCACGTCCGACGGCCCCGTGGTCCCGGGGATCGCTGCGGTGCACGCGCCTGGCCACACCGAGGGGTCGACGGTCTACCTGCTGGACGGGCCTGGTGGTCCGATGGCCCTGACCGGTGACGTGCTCTTCGCCGGCACGATCGGGCGGTGCGACCTGCCGGGCGGTGACGAGCAGGCGATGGCGACGACGCTGGCTCGCCTCACGGCGCTCGACCCGCACACGGAGCTGTTCCCGGGTCACGGCCCGTCGTCGACAATGGCGGCTGAGCTCGTCGCCAACCCATACCTGCGTACGCGCTGACCGAGAGGACCTCCATGGCTCGCCTCACCCCGCTGTCCGGCTTCCCGGAGTGGCTCCCGGATGGCAGGGTCGTCGAGCAGCACGTCCTTGACGTGCTCCGCCGAACCTTCGAGCTGCACGGGTTCGCGGGGATCGAGACGCGCGCCGTCGAGCCGCTGGACCAGCTGTTGCGCAAGGGCGAGACCTCAAAGGAGGTCTACATCCTGCGGCGTCTGCAGGAGGAGTCGACGGAAGCAGGCGGTGACGACGGTCGGGCCGGCCGCCTCGGTCTGCACTTCGACCTCACGGTGCCCTTCGCGCGGTACGTGCTGGAGAACGCCGGCCACCTCACCTTCCCGTTCCGCAGGTACCAGATCCAGAAGGTCTGGCGGGGTGAGCGACCCCAGGACGGCCGGTTCCGGGAGTTCATCCAGGCCGATGTCGACGTGGTGGGGGCAGGTGAGCTGCCGTACCACTACGAGGTCGAGCTTCCCCTGGTCATCGCGGACGCGTTCGCGGCCTTGGCCGACGTCGGGGTGCCGCCGGTGCGGATCCTGGCGAACAACCGGCGGGTGGTGGAGGGGTTCGCCCACGGCCTGGGGCTGGCCGACGTCGAGGCGGTGCTGCGCAGCATCGACAAGCTCGACAAGGTCGGTCCTGCGGCTGTGGCGGAGCTGCTCGCGGCGGAGGCGGGTGCGAGCGCCGAGCAGGCGGCGGCGATGCTCGAGCTGGCCGACGTTCGAGGGACCGACAGCGCCGTGGTCGAGCGGGTCGCGGACCTCGCCCGGCGGCACGGCGCGAACGACCCGCTCCTCAGCACCGGCCTGGCGGAGCTCGGCGCCCTGCTGGACGCCGCCGGAGCGCGTGCTCCGGGCGTGATCACGGCTGACCTGAAGATCGCCCGTGGCCTGGACTACTACACCGGATCGGTCTACGAGACCGTCCTGGTGGGGCACGAGGATCTGGGCTCCATCTGCTCGGGCGGCCGCTACGACTCCCTTGCCTCCGACGGCACGACGACGTACCCCGGCGTCGGCCTGTCGATCGGCGTCTCCCGGCTCGTCTCGCGCCTGCTCGGTGCGGGCCTCGTGCGGGCCACCCGGGCGGTGCCGAGTGCCGTCGTCGTCGCGGTGACCTCGGAGGAGACCCGCGCGGACAGCGAACGGGTCGCGACAGCCCTGCGGGCGCGCGGTATCGCGGTGGAGGTCGCGCCGTCGGCCGCGAAGTTCGGCAAGCAGATCCGTTACGCCGACCGTCGGGGGATCCCGTTCGTGTGGTTCCCCGCCACCCCCGAGCGCGCGGATCCGGACGGCAAGGACGGCAAGCAGGTCTCGGCGACCGCGGACGAGGTCAAGGACATCAGGTCGGGCGACCAGGTACCGGCCGACCCCGAGCGGTGGCAGCCGCCGGACGCCGACCGGTGGCCCCGCGTGGTCCTTGGGGAGAGCCGCCAGGGGATCCGCTGACAGCGCCGCCACTAGACTCGACCGGGCGTCCGACCGACGCACCACATCACGGCCTGGAAGGAACTCCGTGCTGCGCACCCACACCGCCGGCTCGCTGCGAGCCGAGCACATCGGCCAGACCGTCACGCTCGCGGGCTGGGTCGACCGGCGCCGGGATCACGGCGGCGTGGCATTCCTCGACCTGCGCGATGCCTCCGGGATCGCTCAGGTGGTGATCCGGGACGACGCCGTCGCGCACGGGCTGCGCAACGAGTACGTGCTCCAGGTGACGGGCACGGTCGGTCGGCGTCCGGAGGGCAACGAGAACCCCGGCCTGGCCACCGGGGCGATCGAGCTGACCGCGAGTGACGTCGTCGTGCTCAACGAGTGCGCGCCGCTGCCCTTCCAGGTGTCGTCGTCGCTGGACGAGACAGTCGGCGAGGAGGCCCGGTTCAAGTACCGGTACCTGGACCTTCGTCGGCCGAAGGCAGCGCACGCCGTGCGGTTGCGGGCTCGGATGAGCGCGGCCGCTCGGCGCGTGCTGGACGCGAACGACTTCGTGGAGGTGGAGACGCCGACGCTCACCCGGTCCACGCCCGAGGGTGCGCGCGACTTCGTGGTTCCGGCCCGGCTGGCGCCCGGCTCCTGGTACGCCCTGCCGCAGTCACCCCAGCTGTTCAAGCAGCTGCTCATGGTGGCCGGTCTGGAGCGGTACTACCAGATCGCCCGGTGCTACCGGGACGAGGACTTCCGAGCCGACCGGCAGCCGGAGTTCACCCAGCTGGACGTTGAGATGAGCTTCGTCGAGCAGGACGACGTGATCGCCGTCGCGGAGGACGTGCTGGTCGCCGTCTGGGACCTGATCGGGTACCGGGTCCCCACCCCGATCCCACGGATGACCTACGCCGATGCGATGGCCCACTACGGCACCGACAAGCCCGACCTGCGGTTCGGCCTCGCGCTGGTCGACCTGACCGAGTTCTTCGCCGACACCCCCTTCCGCGTGTTCCAGGCCCCGTACGTCGGTGCCGTGGTCGAGCCCGGTGGTGGCGCGACCCCGCGGCGCGGCTTCGACGCCTGGCAGGACTGGGCCAAGCAGCGGGGGGCTCGCGGCCTGGCCTATGTGACGGTCGCGGCGGACGGCGAGCTGGCCGGGTCGGTCGCCAAGAACCTGTCCGGCGCCGAGCGCGCCGGCCTGGTGGCGGCGGTCGGGGCATCCCCGGGTGACGCGGTGTTCTTCGCCGCCGGCAAGCCGGCCGAGGCGTGTGCGCTGCTCGGGGCGGCCCGCAACGAGATCGCCCGCCGGGACGGACTGGTCGACGAGACGGCCTGGTCCTTCGTCTGGGTGGTGGACGCCCCGCTCTTCAAGCCCACCGGCGAGGACGACGACGTCGCGGTCGGTGGCGGCTCCTGGACCGCCGTGCACCACGCGTTCACCTCGCCGAAGCCGGAGTGGGTCGACAGCTTCGAGACCGACCCAGGCAACGCCCTGGCCTATGCCTACGACATCGTCTGCAACGGGAACGAGATCGGCGGCGGCTCGATCCGTATCCACCGCCAGGACGTCCAGCAGCGCGTGTTCGACATGATGGGGCTGGGTGCCGAGGAGGTCGAGCAGCGGTTCGGCTGGTTCCTCGACGCGTTCGCCTTCGGGGCCCCGCCGCACGGTGGGATCGCGTTCGGCTGGGACCGGATCCCTGCCCTGCTCGTCGGCGCCGATTCGATCCGCGACGTCATCGCGTTCCCGAAGTCCGGCGGCGGCTACGACCCGTTGACCGGGGCGCCTGCGCCGATCACCGCCCAGCAGCGCAAGGAGGCGGGCGTCGACGTCGTGCCGGAGACGTCCCCGGAGTCGCAGTCCGAGGCCGCGACGACCACAGCCTCACTCGGCGACCCTGGGGCTCACCAGCGCGTGGGTGGCTGATCCTGGCCTGACAGCCCCCGGTGCCGGTCGGGCGGACGGTCGAGCTCCGGGATGCCGAACACCTCGCCGGGGGTCGGGTCGAGCGACTGCGTGACCGGTCTGGCCGCGAACGATCGCCGCCACGCGTTCCCAAGCGTGCGCCAGGCCGGCGCTGCCAGGGCGAGCAGGAGGAGAAACGGGATGAGCCCGAAGGGGTTGATCCCTCCTCTGCCGGTCAACGCGCGAACCACGGCGTAGGCAAGGTACCCGCCGGCGAGGACGTACGGCAGGGTCAGCAGCCGGGCGCGCCACCGCAGGCGGTGGTACTCCGCGAAATCCGTCGGTACTCGGCGCATTGCTGACTCCCGTCAGTGCGTGCGGCTCGAGCGGCCGCTCAGTGCACGATCCCGAACCGGGCGTACAGCCGCTTCAGCGGCTTGGGCGCCCACCAGTTCGCCCGATCAAGCAGCGTCATCGTGGCCGGGACGAGCAGCATCCGCACCAGGGTGGCGTCGATGGCCACCGCAACGGCGAGGGAGAAGCCGACCTCCTTGATCACGAGCAGCTTGCCGAAGACGAACCCGGTGAAGACGACGACGATGATCGCCGCGGCGGAGGTGATGATGCGGCCCGACCGCTGCAGGCCAAGGCGTACCGAGTCGTCATTCGTGCGGCCGGCGTCGTGCAGCTCCTTCATCCGGGAGAGCAGGAAGACCTCGTAGTCCATGGCGAGCCCGAAGCCGAAGGCGATGATGAGCGCCACGACGTAGGTCTCGATACCGCCGGTCGGGACGAATCCGAGGGCACCGGACAGGTGGCCGTACTGGAACACCCAGACCAGCACCCCCATGGTGGCCGACAGCGAGACCACGTTGGTGAGCAGCGCCTGGATCGGGATCACCACGGATCCGGTCATCAGGAACAGGAGCACCAGCGTGCCGAGGGTCACGATCCCGGCGGCCCACCACCCCCGGTTGACCAAGGCCTGGACGAAGTCGATCTGGTTGGCTGCGTGCCCGGTCACCCAGGTCGGAAACGGTGCGTCGGTGGTGCGCACGGCCTCGACCACGGTGCGGGCCACCAGGCCGCCGGCATCGGTCGAGTCCGGTCGGACCCCTACCACGACGTAGGGTCCGAGCGGCGACGGCGGGTCGACCGAGGCGACGCCCGGCAGCTCGGTCAGGTTGTCGGTCCACTGGCTCACCTGGTCGAGCGGTCCCTCCGCGAGCACGATCACGGCCGCAGTCGCCGATCCCGGGTACCTCGTGGCGATCTGCTCGACGTACGCGCGCTGGCTGGAGTCCGCAGGCAGCAGCTCGATGGTGGAGTTGCGCAGCTCGATCTGTGCCGCCGGAAGGGCCAGCAGTCCGAGGATGGCCAACGACCCCCCGAGCACCACCCACGGGCGCCGCTGCACCGAGGCGGCCAGGCGGGAGAACACCCCCTCGGTGGCCGTCACGTCGCCGGTCCGAACCAGCACCGCCCGGAGCACGGGGATCCGGGAGACCAGCCCGGGGCGCACCAGGCGGCGCCCGGCCAGGCGCAGCAGTGCCGGCACCAGGGTGAGCGCGGTGGTGACCGCGATCAGCACCACTGCGACACTCGCAGCGCCGAACGCCCGGAGGATGTCCGGGCGGAAGACCAGCAGGCCGCTGACCGCGATGGCCACGGTGAGCGCGGAGAAGGCGACGGTGCGCCCGGCGGTGCGCATGGTGGCCCGCAGGGCGGTCTCGACCGCCCCGTCGCCGCGCCGCCGACGCACGGCCGCCCCGCCGTCGTCGTCCACCAGGTGGTGCAGCTCCTCACGGAACCGGGACACGATCAGCAGGCCGTAGTCGATGGACAGGCCCAGGCCGAGGACCGTCACGACGTTGACGACCGAGGCGTCCATCTCCAGCAGGTACGACAGCGCATAGACGCTGCCGAGCCCGACGCCGATCGAGGCGATCGCACCCGCCATCGGCATCGCCGACGCCAGGAGCCCACCGAAGACGAGCACCATCACCAGCAACGCGATCGGCAACGCGATCGTCTCGCCGGTGGTCAGGTCCTTCTCGACCTGGTCGGTGATCTCCTTGATGATCAGCGAGGTGCCACCGACCTGCCCTCGGACGTCCGGGCCGCCGGCAGACATCTGCTCGGGCGCCGCGCGGAGGAGTCGTTCGACCTCATGCAGGGCCACGGTCTCCGCTCCGGGAGCCAGCTCCGGCTCCAGCTCGACCACGACAAGGAAGCCGTCGCCGTCGGCCGCGACGAGTGGCGCGACGGCGGGACTCTGCGGTCCGCCCGGAACCAGATAGGGATCGATCACGGAGACGACGCCGGGCACGGCCATCAGGTCGTTGCGCAGCCTGCCGACCGGCCCGGAAAGGTTGGTTCTCGTGGGGTCGACCCCCGTGACAGCGAGGCTCAGGCCGGCACCGGTGGTCGAGGTCGCCGCGATGATCCGGTTGGCCTCGGCGCTCTCCGACCCCGGCACGCCGGGCGCCCCGGTGGTCAGCCGCTCGAAGATGCTCTCCCCACCGACGCCGCCGACGGCGAGGGCGAAGCAGGCTGCTGCGATCAGCGTCCAGACCAGGACTGTCGTACGCGGCGCATGTGCGATCCCGCGGGCCAGGGCGTCGAACATGTTCGGAGCATCGCAGGTCAGTGGCCGCCCGCGCACGTCAACCGAGCCCCGCGGGGCAGGGGATGTGCGGCTGCCCGGTGCCTGCCTGGAGGGCCGCTCGGCGACCGGGCGGCTGCGTAGGCTGCGGACCATGGATCTGTTCGACGCCGCGACCTCCACCCCGGAGGGACTTCCAGGAGTCGGCAGCACCACACCTCTCGCCGTGCGGATGCGTCCGCGAACTCTCGACGAGGTGGCCGGTCAGGACCACCTGCTCGGCGCGGGGTCGCCGCTGCGTCGCCTCGTGGAGCCGGTGGAGGAGCCGGCGCGGCGGGCCGCTCCGACGTCCGTCGTGCTGTGGGGACCGCCCGGGACCGGCAAGACGACGCTCGCCTACCTGATCGCGACGTCGTCCGGGCGCCGGTTCGTCGAGCTGTCCGGCGTGACCTCGGGGGTCAAGGACGTGCGCGTGGTCGTGCAGGACGCGCGGCGCCGGCTGGCGACGGGAGGGGCGGAGACCGTCCTGTTCATCGACGAGGTCCACCGGTTCTCCAGCACGCAGCAGGACGCGCTGCTGCCCAGCGTCGAGAACCGCTGGTTGACCCTGGTCGCGGCGACGACCGAGAACCCGAGCTTCGCGGTCACCGCCCCGCTCCTGTCGCGCTCCCTGCTGTTCACGCTGCGACCGCTGTCGACCGACGACGTGCGCACCCTGGTGCATCGCGCCCTGGTGGACGAGCGCGGTCTTGGTGGCACCGTCGAGCTCACCGAGGACGCCGAGGCGTACCTGCTGCGCCTGTCCGGGGGCGACGCCCGCCGGGCTCTGACCATCCTCGAGGCCGCGGGGGGCGCTGCCCTGGAGGGGGCGACGTCCGGTCCGGAGGCCCTGGCGGTGATCGACCTGGCGACCGTCGAACGCGCGATCGACGTCGCAGCGGTGCGCTACGACCGGGCGGGGGACCAGCACTACGACGTCGCGAGCGCGTTCATCAAGTCGATGCGGGGCTCGGACGTGGATGCCGCGCTGCACTACCTGGCGCGGATGGTGGTGGCGGGGGAGGACCCACGGTTCATCGCGCGGCGGATCGTGATCGCCGCTGCCGAGGAGGTCGGGATGGCCGACCCGTCGGCCCTGCACACGGCCGTCGCAGCCGCGCAGGCGGTCGCGCTGATCGGGATGCCGGAGGCCAGGATCATCCTGGCGGAGGCCGTGGTGCACGTCGCGACGGCCCCCAAGTCGAACGCATCGTACCTGGCGATCGATGCCGCGATCGCCGACGTCCGTGCGGGGAAGGCCGGCGCGGTGCCGGCGCACCTGCGGGACACCCACTACGGGGGCGCGGAGCGACTGGGCCACGGACAGGGCTACCGCTACGCCCACGACGAGCCGCACGGGGTGGCGCGGCAGCAGTACGCACCGGACGAGGTCGCGGACACGCAGTACTACCGGCCGTCCGACCGGGGGCACGAGCGCGAGGTGGCTGCCCGGCTCGAACGGATCCGCCAGATCCTGCACGGCGACTGAGTCAATATCGTCAACGTCTCCGACGTTTCGCTCAGATGTGCGCGCCAGATGCGCACATCTGAGCGAAACGTGGCGGCACGATGCTCTGCGGTAGACTCACGGGGTTGCCCGCCCGTCGGGCGACCGGTCGCCGGAACGTGGTGACCACCCTGGGGACCTCAGCCGCACCACGAAGGTCGGTCCCACACCCGCCGGAGAACCCTCCGCAGCGGGATGTGCCACGACGACAGGAAGACAGGCGACTGTGTCATCTGTGACCCGTTCACGCCGTCAGGTGCGCCTCTCTCGCGCCCTCGGTCTCGCCCTCACCCCGAAGGCCGTCCGGCACTTCGAGAAGCGGCCGTACCCGCCCGGCGAGCACGGCCGCGCACGACGCCGCACCGAGTCCGACTACGCGGTCCGGCTGCGCGAGAAGCAGCGTCTGCGCGCCCAGTACGGACTGCGCGAGAAGCAGCTCGCACGGGCGTTCGCGGAGGCCCGCAAGACGCCCGGCCTGACCGGTGAGGTGCTGGTCGAGAACCTCGAGTGCCGCCTCGACGCGCTGGTCCTGCGCTCCGGCTTCGCCCGGACCATCCTGCAGGCCCGGCAGACCGTCGTGCACCGTCACGTGCTGGTCGACGGCAAGATCGTCGACCGCCCGTCGATGCGGGTGAAGCCCGGCCAGACGCTGCAGATCAAGCCCCGCAGCCAGACCACCGTTCCATTCCAGGTGGCCGCAGCCGGTGCGCACCGCGACGTGCTGCCGGCCGTCCCCGGTTACCTCGACGTGCAGCTGGAGAAGCTGAGCTCCGTCCTGGTGCGACGCCCGCAGCGCGCCGAGGTGCCGATCACCTGCGAGGTCCAGCTGGTCGTCGAGTTCTACTCGCGCTGATCCGCACGGCGCCCCGCACGTTGCCGCTCACCGGCAGGTGTGGGACGTCCTGGCATCGGTAGTGTCACGTTCGTTCATCGGTCCGGTCGAAGGGAAACCCCGTGTCGTTCGGAGATGTCGTCGGACTCATCGCGGCGCTGGCATTCGTCGCACTCGTCGGGTTCATGGCCGTGCCGCTGGTCAAGCTGGGCCGGGTCCTTGACGCGGCGACCGAGTCGGTCAAGGAGATCACCGAGCACACGCTTCCGGTGATCGACGAGACCGCCGCCACGATCGCCGGGACGAACGCCCAGCTCGCCAAGGTCGATGCGGTGACCACCGCGGCAGCGGAGATCAGTCAGAACGTCTCCGCGCTCACCGCTCTGGTCGCCTCGACCATCGGCCGGCCGCTGATCAAGCTGGCGGCGTTCTCGTACGGCGTGCGCCAGGCGCTCTCCGGCTTGGTGGACAAGGTCAGAGGCTGATGCGCCGACTGGTGTGGATGGGCGTCGGCGCCGTCGGCGCCGCCGTTGTTGCCGCGCGCGTCCGCCGCGCGGCCCGTCGCTTCACCCCGGACGGCGTCGCCGAACAGGTCGAGGCGGTCGGCCGACGGACGACGAGCGCGTTGCGCGAGGCCGTCGGGGAGTTCCGGACCGCGCGCACAGCCCGCGAGCACGAGCTGGTGACCGCCCTGCTGGTCGAGCCCGTCGCCGGTCCGGCGCCGCGATCCTCCCGCCGGGCCACCTCGGTGGAGGACCTCGAGGACCAGGACGACTTCTTCTAGACCCGGGCACGCGCCCACGACGAGCTCTCTGAGAGGACAGGATGCGCACCGCCGAGATCCGCCGGCTGTGGCTGGACTTCTTTGCCCAGCGTGATCACACGGTGGTGCCGAGCGCGTCGTTGATCTCCCCGGACCCGTCCACCCTGTTCACGATCGCGGGCATGGTGCCCTTCATCCCGTACATGCTCGGTCAACAGGCGGCTCCCTGGCCCCGTGCCACGAGCGTGCAGAAGTGCGTGCGGACGCAGGACATCGAAGAGGTCGGCAAGACGACCCGGCACGGCACGTTCTTCCAGATGAACGGGAACTTCTCCTTCGGCGACTACTTCAGGGAAGGTGCCATCAGCTACGCCTGGGAGCTGGTCACCGGCGCCCAGGCCGACGGCTGCTACGGCTTCGACCCGGGCAAGGTGTGGGTCACCGTCTACCACGACGACACCGAGGCGGCCCAGCTCTGGAAGCGGATCGCCGGCCTTCCGGACGAGCGGATCCAGCGGCGCGGCAAGAAGGACAACTACTGGCACACCGGTCAGCCGGGCCCGGCCGGTCCGTGCTCGGAGATCTACATCGACCGGGGGCCTGCCTACGGCCCGGACGGCGGCCCGGTGGTCGACGAGGATCGCTTCTTGGAGATCTGGAACCTCGTCTTCATGCAGTACGCGATCGACGAGGTCCGAGCCAAGGACGAGTTCCGGATCGCCGGTGAGCTGTCCCAGAAGAACATCGACACGGGCATGGGCCTGGAGCGCGTCGCGTACCTGCTGCAGGGCGTCGACAACCTGTACGAGATCGACGAGGTCTTCCCCGTCATCACCGCCGCCCAGGAGCTGTCGGGCAAGCGCTACGGCGCGGACCACGTCGACGACGTCCGGATGCGCGTGGTGGCCGACCACGTCCGCTCATCCCTGATGCTGATCGCCGACGGCATCAGCCCGTCGAACGAGGGCCGGGGCTACGTGCTGCGCCGGTTGCTGCGGCGCACGGTCCGCGCGATGCGCCTGCTCGGCGTCGAGGACCTGGCGCTGCCGAGCCTCCTGCCGGTGTCGCGGGACGCGATGGGTGTCTCCTACCCCGAGGTGCTCACCGACTTCGACCGCATCTCCCGGCTGGCGTACGCCGAGGAGGAGGCGTTCCGGCGCACCCTGGTGGCCGGCACGACGATCCTGGACACCGCAGTGGCCCAGGTGAAGCGCTCCGGCGGCAGCACGCTGCCGGGCGACCAGGCCTTCGCGCTGCACGACACCTACGGCTTCCCGATCGAGCTGACCTTGGAGATGGCGTCCGAACAGGGGCTGCGCGTCGACGAGCACGGCTTCCGCGACCTGATGGCTGCCCAGCGGGAGCGGGCGCGCGCCGACGCGAAGTCCAAGAAGGGCGCCCATCGCGCCGCCGGGGTGTTCCGTGAGCTCCGCGATGCCGGCGCGACGGAGTTCACCGGCTACACCGAGCTGTCCACGTCCTCGACGGTCCGCGGCATCGTGCGGGACGAGGTGCTGGTGGCGGCGGCGGGCGAGGGCGAGGTCGTCGACGTCGTGCTGGAACGCACGCCGTTCTATGCCGAGTCCGGTGGTCAGGAGTCCGACGCCGGGGTGATCACCGCCGCCGGCGCACTCCTGGAGGTCCTGGACGTCCAGCGCCCCATCAAGGGTCTGATCGTGCACACCGTCAAGGTGGCCTCGGGTGAGGTGCGCCGCGGCGGCGACGTGCTGGCGCAGGTGGACCGCGAGTGGCGGCTCGGTGCCCGGCAGGCGCACTCGGGAACGCACGTGGTGCACGCGGCGCTTCGCGAGGTGCTCGGGCCGGACGCCCTGCAGTCCGGGTCGTACAACAAGCCCGGCTACCTGCGGCTGGACTTCTCCTGGAACCAGGCGCTGTCCCCGGGTGCGCGGAGCGAGATCGAGGACGTCGCCAACCGCGCGATCCGCGAGGACCTGGGCGTGCGGTGGCAGTACATGTCCCTGCCCGAGGCCAAGTCGTGGGGCGCGATCGCCCTGTTCGGCGAGACGTACGGCGAGCAGGTGCGCGTCGTGGAGATCGGTGGTCCGTGGTCCCGCGAGCTGTGCGGTGGTACGCACGTTGATCACTCGAGCCAGATCGGGATCGTTGCGCTGACTGGGGAGTCGTCGGTGGGTTCGGGCTCGCGCCGGGTCGAGGCGCTGGTCGGCCTGGAGGCGTTCCACCACCTTGCGCGGGAACGGGCGTTGGTGTCGACGCTGACCGAGGCGCTCAAGGCCCGGCCCGAGGAGCTGCCCGAGCGCGTCGCCGGCCTGATGGCGCGGCTGCGGGACGCGGAGAAGGAGCTTGCCGGTCTGCGTCGTGGGCGGCTTCTCGCCTCGGTCGGGACCCTCGCCGAGGGCGCCCAGCAGGTGGGCCTGGTCCGCCTGGTCACCAACGACGTCGGTGATGTCCCGGGTGTCGACGACCTGCGGGCCCTTGTCCTGGAGGTGCGGGCCCGGCTGGGCGAGGTCGCCGGCGTGGTGGCGGTCGGTGGGGTGAGCAAGGAACGCCCGGTGGTGCTCGTGGCCACCAACGCCGCTGCACGCGATGCGGGACTGCGGGCCGGTTCGCTGGCCAAGGCGGCGGCCACCGTCCTGGGTGGCGGTGGTGGCGGCAAGGACGACATCGCTCAGGGCGGCGGGAACGACGTGACGCAGCTGGGTGCGGCGCTCGACGCCGTCCGTACCGCCGTGGCGGCGGCTGCCGATGCCGGCTGAGCCGATCACGCCGGGCGACACCCTGCCGCGAGGGGTGCGGCTCGGCGTCGATCTCGGTGACGTGCGGATCGGCCTGGCGACCAGCGACCCGGACGGGCTCCTCGCAACGCCGGTGGAGACGATCCCGCGTGACCGGGCTGCCGGGACGCCGGATCAGGCGACCGACCTGGCGCGGATCGTGGACATCGTGGCTGATTCGTGTGCAGCAGTCGTGTACGTCGGGCTGCCCCGTCACCTTTCGGGGCGCGAAGGGTCGGCATCGGCGTCGGTTCGCACCTATTGTGATGCCTTGGCGCAAGCGATCGCCCCGGTTCCGGTGCGGCTCGTTGACGAGCGGCTGACCACAGTCAGTGCTCATCGGGCGCTGCGTGCGGCCGGCCGGCCCGGACGTCGTCACCGGCAGGTCGTCGACCAAGCGGCCGCGGTGGTGATCCTACAGTCCGCGATCGACGCGGAGCGCACGGTGGGGGGACGGGTGGGAGAGGTCATCGAGCTCTCCACCCGGGGCGCTGAGACCGGTCGCGGGAGTGCGGGGGCACCGGACCGGACAGGCGTGGAAAGGACAGACCTGATGGACCGCACCGCTGGCACCTCGCGACGGGAGGCCCCGCTGTGAACGACCTCTTCCTGGACGAGATCGTCCAACCCGACTCACGGGTCTCCAACAGCAGCCGGTCCGCCCGGCGGGTCGAACGAGCCGAGCGCGACCGCAAGCGCCGTCGCCGGAACCTGACCGCTCTGGTGATCGTCCTGCTCGTGCTGGGCGGTGGCGGCTACGCGGTCGTCCAGTGGGGGATCCCGCTGTTCAACAGCTTCGGCGGGGGCGAGCAAGAGGCGGCGGACGACTACCCGGGGCCCGGCGCGACCGCGGTCGACGTCGTGATCCCGGCCGGGGCGACCGGCGCGGACATGGCATTGATCCTGTACCAGGCCGATGTCGTCGCGAGCACCCGTGCCTTCAGCCGCGCGTTCGCCGCCAACTCCGATGCGTCGAGCATCCAGCCCGGCACCTACCGCCTGGTGCTCCAGATGCGGGCGAGCGATGCCGTGGCGGCACTGCTGAACCCGGAGAGCAAGGTGCAGACCCGGGTGACGATCGCCGAGGGTCTGCGGTTCGACCAGATCCTGGAGAAGCTCACGTCGGTGACCGCCGTGCCGCTGGCGGACTTCGAGGCCGCGACGGCCGATCCCGCGGCCGTCGGCCTCCCTGCCGAGGCC
The DNA here is from genome assembly GCA_038204895.1 of Actinomycetales bacterium. GTDB lineage: Bacteria > Actinomycetota > Actinomycetes > Actinomycetales > Cellulomonadaceae > Actinotalea. The sequence continues at coordinate 48,873 of JBBRCL010000014.1, forward strand.
GGCGGGAACTTCGAGGGCTGGCTGTTCTCCTCGACGTACACGTTCGAGCCGGGTACCGACCCTGCCCAGATGATCACGACGATGATCGCGAAGACCGTCGCCGTCCTGGATGCGCAGGGCGTCGCACCGGCCGACCGGATGCGCGTGCTGACCATCGCCTCGCTCGTCGAGCGCGAGTCGCCCGATCCCGGGGTGAGCCCGATGATGGCGCGGGCGATCCAGAACCGCCTCGACATCGACATGAAGCTCGACATCGACGCGTCGGTCGCCTACGGGCTGAACAAGTCCGGCACGGAGCTGACCTCCGCCGACCTCGAGAACCCGGACAACCCGTACAACACCTACGTGCACCCCGGGCTGCCACCGGGTCCGATCGCCTCGCCCGGCGAGGCGTCGATCGACGCGGTGCTCCATCCGGCCGACGGTCCGTGGAAGTTCTGGGTGACCATCAACCTGGACACCAAGGAGACCCGGTTCGCCGAGACGTACGACGAGCAGCTGCAGAACCAGGAGCTGCTCCGGGAGTGGCAGGCGGCGAACGGAGGGTGACGGGCTCGCCGATGCGGGCCGCCGTACTCGGTCACCCGATCGGCCACTCGCTCTCCCCGGTGCTGCACCGTGCCGCCTACCAGGCGCTCGGCCTGACCGGGTGGCGGTACGACGCTCTCGATGTCACGGAGGAGGGCCTGCCCGCGTTCGTTGCGGGCCTCGACGCGTCGTGGGCCGGCCTGAGCCTCACGATGCCGCTCAAGCAGGCCGTGCTCCCGCTGCTCGACCACGTCGAGCCGCAGGCGGAGGTCGTCGGCGTGGTCAACACCGTGCTGGTCCAGGCGAACGGCGGGCGCCCGGTGCTCACCGGTGCCAACACCGACGTGCACGGCATGGTGGCCGCTCTGAACGAGGGTGATGTCGGCGCGACCGGTGAGCCGTCGGGGACCGGCCGCGGTCCCGCCGGGCGCCTGGCCGTCGTGCTGGGTGCCGGCGCGACTGCCGCCTCGGCTCTGGCTGCGCTCGCGCAGGTCGGCTGCCCCGCGCCGTCGGTGCACGCCCGGTCGATGGCGCGAGCGGGCGCAACGATCCGGGCCGCCCACCGGATGGGGGTCGATGCCTCGTTCCGCGCCCTGGACCTCACCCGGACCGTTGCCGCGTTGGCGGCCGCCGACGTCGTCGTGTCCACCCTTCCCCCCGGCGCCGCCGACGCCGTGGCAGCCGGCCTGACCGGTCCTGTTCACGGCGTTCTGCTGGACTGCGCCTACCACCCCCGTCCGACCGCACTCGTGCGCGCGTGGCAGCGATGCGGCGGGATCGCGGTCTCCGGGGAGCGCATGCTGCTGCACCAGGCCGGGGAGCAGGTCAGGCTGATGACCGGCCGTGACGCACCACTCGACGTCATGGACGCGGCGCTGCGCACTGCCTTGGCGCGCTGAACCGGTCGCCGCCGCGACGCGAGCCGGCGGTGCGTCGCGCCGTCCGGCCGTCGTCCGGGGAGCGGGTCTGACCCCTTCAGGCTGGCGAGACGCGTGCCGATAGAAGTGGGGTCGGCGTCATGCGTCGTGGCACATCGGCTCGTGCGGAAGGACACCTGTGAAGCAGCTCGGAGACATCCTCCTCGAGGAGGGCCTCGTGACGGAGGGCCAGCTGATGGCCGCACTGGACGAGCAGGTGAGTCGCGGGGAGTCCCTGGGACGGGTCCTCGTCGAGATCGGCATGCTCACCGAGTCCCAGCTGGTGCAGGCCCTCGCTCGGCAGGTCGGGATGGAATTCGTCGAGCTGGGCGACTACGCGGTCGACCGCACCGCGGTCGTGCTGCTCCCCGGTGCGCTGTGCCGGCGCTACACCGTGCTGCCGATCGGGTTCGCCGACGGCGGGCTGGTGCTGGCGATGGCCAACCCAGGCAACGTCCTCGCGGTCGACGACGCGCGCGCGATCTCCGGTTTGCAGGTCCGCCCCGTGGTCGCCACCCATGACGACCTGATGTCGGCGATCGAACGGTACTGCCGGGCCGACGAGGAGATCGACGAGCTGGCCTCCGCGTTCGAGGAGTCCCAGGCGACTGAGGACACGGACCTGTCCAAGGTCGGGGATTCCGTCGAGAACGACGCACCGATCGTGCGGTTCGTGAACATCCTGGTCACCCAGGCCATCCAGGACCGGGCGTCCGACATCCACATCGAACCTGCCGAGACGGACATGGTGGTGCGGTACCGCATCGACGGCGTGCTGCACGAGATGCAGCGCTCACCCAAGCAGATCCAGTCCGGGGTGATCTCCCGTCTGAAGATCATGAGCGACATCGACATCGCCGAGCGACGCAAGCCGCAGGACGGCCGGATGTCCGTCGTGCACAACGGCCGCAAGATCGACCTGCGCGTGGCAACCTTGCCGACCGTGTGGGGCGAGAAGGTCGTGATGCGGATCCTGGACAACTCCACGGCGAGCCTCGACCTGCGTGAGCTGTCCTTCCTCGAGGACAACTACAACGTCTACCGCGAGTCGTACAGCAAGCCCTACGGGATGATCCTGGTGACCGGTCCGACCGGGTCGGGCAAGTCGACCACCCTGTACGCCACGCTCAACGCGGTGTCCCGCCCGGAGATCAACGTGATCACGGTCGAGGACCCGGTGGAGTATCGGCTCGCGGGCATCAACCAGGTCCAGGTCAACCCCAAGGCAGGCCTGACGTTCGCCAGTGCACTGCGATCCATCCTGCGGTCGGACCCCGATGTGGTGCTCATCGGTGAGATCCGTGACCACGAGACGGCACAGATCGCGATCGAGGCGGCGCTCACCGGTCACCTGGTGCTCTCCACCCTGCACACCAATGACGCGCCGAGTGCGATCACCCGTCTCATCGAGATGGGCATCGAACCTTTCCTGGTCGGCTCGGCGCTGGACTGCGTGGTCGCCCAACGGCTGGCGCGGCGGCTGTGCAGCAAGTGCAAGCAGGCGTACCAGCCGTCCGAGGTCGAGATGATCGCCGCGCGGTTCCCGTGGAGCCCGGGGGATGAGATCCCCACCCTCTACCGGCACGCCGGCTGCTCGGCGTGCTCGCGCACGGGCTACAAGGGGCGGATGGCGATCCACGAGGTGATGCGGGTGAGCGAGGAGATCGAGCGGCTCGCCGTCTCCCACGCCTCCGCGGCCGAGATCGCGGGCGTCGCCCGAGAGCAGGGCATGATCAGCCTTCGCGACGACGGGTGGACCAAGGTGCTGCTGGGCGACACGTCGGTCGAGGAGATCCTGCGCGTCGTGGCGTGAGCCCTTCGGCGGCCGACGAGTTTGGTCCGTTGCGCGCCGATTGCGCTCAAGCGCGGCCTGACGTCCGCCGATACAGCAGGCATCCGACGCAACGATCGAGAGGGTCATTGTGAGCGACTTCTACCCCGCCCCGGGCGGTGACCCCACCCGGCCGCTCCCACGTCCCGCCGCCGGCGTGCCGACGTTCCTGCCTGACGGGCCTGCGGGCGATCGGGCACAGCCGCCGCCGCAGTACCGATCGCCGACGGCCTCCGCGCAGCCGCCGCAGTACGTGGCGCAGCCCGGCCCCTACACGCCACCGCCCGCCGCCCCCGGTGTGAGCTACACCCCGACGCCGACGCCTTCGTCACCAGCTTCAGCGCACTACGTGCCGCAGCCGCCCGCGGCGTCGGCGCGCCCGCAGCAGGCACCCGCCCAGCCGGCTCAGCCCGCCAAGCCGCCGGCCGCGCGGAACACGCGCATCGGGATGAGCCAGCAGCCGGGGGAGAACGACCTGGACCTTGAGGACGCCCTGCGCAAGATGGTCGAGATGGGCGCGTCGGACCTGCACGTGACGTCGGGTGCGCCGCCGACCGTGCGCCTCGACGGCCAGTTGCGCGCGCTCGAGGGCTTCACGAGCCTGATGCCGGACGAGATCCAACGGACTCTCTACTCGATCCTCACCCAGCGGCAGCGCGAGACGTTCGAGGAGAACCTCGAGCTGGACCTCGCGTACGCCGTGCGCGGTGTCGCCCGCTTCCGCGTGAACCTCTACCAGCAGCGTGAGTCGCTCGGCGCGGCCTTCCGGGTGATCCCGTACGAGATCCTGCCGCTCGAGGTGCTCGGCGTGCCGCCGATGGTTGCGAACTTCGCGAACATGCCGCGCGGGCTGGTGCTCATCACCGGGCCGACCGGCTCCGGCAAGTCCACGACCCTCGCGGCGATCATCGACCTGGCCAACCGGACCCGCAACGACCACATCATGACCGTCGAGGATCCGATCGAGTTTCTGCACCGGCACAAGAGGTCGCTGATCAACCAGCGTGAGGTCGGTGCGGACACGCTCTCCTTCGCCAGCGCACTCAAGCACGTGCTGCGCCAGGACCCGGACATCATCCTGATCGGCGAGATGCGCGACCTGGAGACCATCTCGGTCGCGCTGACCGCGGCTGAGACCGGCCACCTGGTGTTCGCGACGCTGCACACGCAGGACGCCGCCCAGACCATCGACCGGATCATCGACGTCTTCCCGTCGGGCCAGCAGGCGCAGGTGCGCACGCAGCTCGCGGGCGCGATCCAGGGCGTCGTCTGCCAGACGCTGTGCAAGCGCGCCGACGGGCCGGGCCGCGTGGTCGCGACCGAGGTGCTGCTCGGCACGCCGGCCATCCGGAACCTGATCCGCGAGGGCAAGACGCACCAGATCTACTCGTCGATGCAGGCCGGTGCGAAGCAGGGCATGCACACCATGGACCAGCACCTCGCCGAGCTGGTGAAGGTCGGCAAGCTCACCTACGAGGCCGGTCTGGAGAAGTGCCACCACGTGGCCGACTACACCCGCCTCACCGGCCGCACCGCGGGCGGCTCCGGCGGCGGCTCGTCGCTGGGCGCGATGAGCGGCGGCATGGGTGATCCGCTCGGTGGCGCGCATCCGGGCTATCCCGGAGGGCAGCAGTAGTGGCGACCGCGACCAAGAGCTTCGAGTACGCCGTCCGGGACAAGGGCGGCAAGATCGTCAAGGGGCGGATCGAGGCGACGAACTCGGCTGCCGTGGCCAACCGCCTGCGGACGATGGGCATGGCACCGATCTCGATCACCGAGGTCCAGGTCGGCGGCTTGAAGCGGGAGATCAGGATCCCCGGCCTGTCCGACCGGATCGGCCTCAAGGACATCTCGATCCTGGCCCGTCAGCTCGCCACGATGATCAACGCGGGCCTGTCGCTGATCCGGGCGCTGTCCATCCTGGCCGAGCAGACCGAGAACAAGGCACTGGCCAAGATCGTCTCCCAGGTGCGGTCGGACGTGGAGTCGGGCCTGGCGTTCTCGGTCAGCCTCGGCAAGCATCCGCTGGTCTTCCCGCCGCTGATGATCAACATGGTCAAGGCCGGTGAGGTCGGCGGCTTCCTGGACAGCGTCCTGATCAACGTCGCGGAGAACTTCGAGGCGGAGGTCAGGCTGCGTGGGAAGATCAAGAGCGCGATGACGTACCCGGTGATGGTGTTCATCATGGCCATCCTGGCCACCACGGGCATGCTCCTGTTCATCGTCCCGGTGTTCGCCAACATGTTCGAGGGACTGGGCGGGGAGCTGCCGCTGCCGACGCAGATCCTGGTCTACATGTCCCAGGCGATGAAGATCGTGGCACCGATCCTGCTCGTCGTCACTGTCGTCTTCTCGGTCTGGTGGGGACGGCACAAGAATGACCTCGCGGTCCGCGAGAAGGTGGATCCGGTCAAGCTCAAGGTGCCCATCTTCGGGCTGCTCTTCCAGAAGATCGCAGTGTCCCGGTTCACCCGGAACTTCGGCACGATGATCCATGCCGGCGTGCCGATCCTCCAGGCCCTGGACATCGTCGGCGAGACCAGCGGCAACATCGTCATCGAGCGGGCCGCGAAGGACGTCCGGGAGTCGGTCCGGAGCGGCCAGTCGCTGACCGGCCCGCTGTCCCAGCACGCCGTGTTTCCGCCCATGGTGGTGCAGATGATGGCCGTCGGCGAGGACACCGGTGCGCTCGACATCATGCTCGAGAAGATCTCCGAGTTCTACGACCAGGAGGTCGAGGCGACCACGGAGGCGCTCACGTCCCTCATCGAGCCGTTGATGATCGCCGTGATCGGCGTCATCATCGGCGGCATGATCATCGCCATGTACATGCCGATCTTCAAGGTGTTCGACCTGATCGGCTAGGGTAACTGGTCGTAACTGGTCAGGTTGTCAAGGCTGCTGAGGGGTTGCGTGAGCCGCATTGACGACCGGGCTCGTTCTGTGGGCTGATTGGTTTGTTGCTCCGGACGTGATTGGACGCATCCACTAGTATCTATTTGTTTCGCTGTGCGGCGTGTCGGCCAGCAATTCTCCCTGGGTGCGAGAGAATTGCTTTGTGAGCATACCGACCTATTCCGAACTCGCCGAAACGGTCCGTGCGCTGGCCCATCAACTCGTAGAACTGAACGAGAAGCTTTCCGTGATGACCGAGAAGTTCGCGGTGCTTGAGGCGGAGAACAAAGCCCTGCGGGCGCGGGTCGTCGAGTTGGAGGCGCAGGTCGGCGCGAACTCGAAGAACTCCTCCAAGCCGCCCTCCACAGACGGTCTTGCCAAGCCCGCCCCGAAGTCGCTGCGTAAGCCGTCCCGGCGCAAGCCCGGTGGGCAAGCCGGTCACCGCGGCACGACGCTGACCCAGGTGGCCGACCCCGACGTCGTGGTGCGCCATGAGCCGTCGGCGTGTTCGGGGTGCGGGGCGGACCTGGGCGGTTCACCCCAGACCGGGGTGACGCGCCGGCAGGTGTTCGACCTGCCCCCCATCGACCTGGACATCACCGAGCACCAGCTCATCAGTCGGCGCTGCACCTGCGGGATCATCACCTGCGGCCCCGCCCCGGACCAGGTCACCGCCCCCGTGCAGTACGGGCCGGTGGCGTCGGCGATCATGGTGTACCTGTTCCACGGCCAGTTCCTGTCCCGCGCACGCACCGCCGACGCGCTCTCGGAGCTGTTCAACGCCCCCGTTTCGGCGGCGACCGTCGCCGCGGCCACCACCCGTGCCGCTGCCGGGCTGGGCCCGTTCCTGCAATCGGTCACGACCCACCTCGCCGGTGCACCGGTGCTGCACGTGGATGAGACCGGGCTGCGCTGCCAGGGGCGCTTGGCGTGGTTGCACTCCGCGTCCACGCCCGCGTTCACGCTGCTGGGCGCCCACCTGGCGCGCGGCCGGGTCGCGATGGACGCCATGGGGGTGCTGCCGACCTTCACCGGCACCCTCGTGCACGACGCGTTCGCTCCCTACGACAACTACACCGGCGCCACCCACTCCCTGTGCGGGGCGCACCTGCTACGGGAACTGGTCGCGGTGACCGACCACCACCACGGCGGCCGGTGCCGCCACGGCGGAGTACCAGGTTGGTGCTGGGCCGAGCAGGTCACCGACGCCCTACTCGTGCTCACCGTCGCCGCCGACGCCGCCGCAGCGACCGGCGCCACCCAGATCAGCGCCGAGGTCCTGACGACCCAAGCGAAACTCATCCGCCACGGTGCCTTGATCGGCCAGAACACCGACCCGGTCACCAAGGTCGACCAAAAACACCGGGCCCTGGCCCGGCGAATCGTCAAACGTGCCGACGACTACCTACGCTTCACCACCGACCCGGCTGTCCCGTTCACGAACAACGCGGCAGAACAAACGATACGCATGGCAAAAATCCGTCAGAAGATCTCCGGTTGCATGCGCACCCTGGCCGGCGCGAGAGAATTCGCTGCGATCCGGTCCTACACCGCGACCGCCGCCAAGCACGGCCTCACGACACTCGGCGCCCTCACCCGCCTGACCAGCGGAAACCCCTGGCTACCCGCCACAAGCTGACCAGTTAC
>JBBRCL010000015.1:0-54431 GCA_038204895.1 Actinomycetales bacterium
TGTACAAACTTGCCATACATTAGGTCATACACTTTTTCGGGGCCAAACGCTCGCCGACACGCCGAGAAACCGCAGGTCAGACCAGGTGCCCGGCCAAACGCCCGGTCACCAACATCCAACTAGCCGGGAAACTCCCGCTAGGTCCGTCCGGTGCCGGTGACCGGCTCGGCGGCAAGCCTGGCCGTTCGGCGGAAGACCAGGCACCCGCGGCCTGGCACCATGGGCCCATGATCGTTGTCACGACCCCCGACATCCCCGGTTACCGGGTCACCGCCGTCCTCGGTGAGGTGATGGGGCTCACCGTCCGAACCGCCAACCTCGGTGCCAACCTCACCGCGGGGTTCCGTGCGCTCGGCGGCGGGGAGGTGCCGGAATACACGCAGCTGGTCTACGAGAGCCGGCAGCAGGTGGTGCAGCGGATGATCGACGAGGCACTTCGCCGGGGCGCGAACGCGATCGTCGCGACGCGGTTCGACAGCGAGGCGATCGCCCAGGCCTTCAGCGAGATCTGCGGGTACGGGACCGCCGTCGTGGTGGAACCGCTCGCGGCCGGGCAGCCCGGTGCGACGCCGCAGTCCGCCCAGATTGCGGCACAGGCCCAGGTCAGGCCACCAGCCCCGGTCGCCCATGTGCCGGCGCCTCCGCCGCCACGCTGAGTCGACTACTCTCGAGAGCGGATCCCGGGCACGTGCTGGCCCGGTCGCGCGGTCATCGAATGGTCCGTGATCCATCGTCGGCAGCTACGCCGGCCCCTCGTGTCCCTTCCCGCTCAGGAGTCCGCGTGCGCGTCGCAGCACAGTCCTCTGCTCGCCGTCTGGCAGGCCTTGCCCTTGTCGTCGCGGTGAGCGCACCACTGACGGCCTGCGCCGGGGCGGGGTCGGCCGCGGAGCCGTCCGCATCCCCCGCTTCGCCGGCGACCACCGCACCGTCGGCCGATGCCTACCCGATCACGCTGGACAACTGCGGATTCGAGGTCACCTTCACGCAGGCCCCGCAGCGCGTGGTGACGATCAAGTCCAGCACCACGGAGATGCTGCTCGCGCTCGGGGTCGGCGACCGGATCGTCGGGACCGGCTTCCCGGACGGACCGGTACCGCCGGAGTACGCCGCCACCGCAGCCGACCTCCCGGTGCTGTCCGACCGCGTGCCGTCCTCAGAAGTGGTGCTCGAGGCCGAGCCGGACCTGGTCTACGCGGGCTGGGAGTCCACCCTCAGCGCAGACGGCGCCGGCGACCGCGCCACCCTCGCCGACCTGGGCGTTGCGACCTACGTCTCGCCGTCGGCGTGCAAGGACCCCGCCTACCAACCTGCGCGCCTCACCTTCGACGGTGTCTTCGACGAGATCACCGAGATCGCCGGGGCGCTCGGTGTCCCGGCAGCGGCCGAGGCGCTGGTCGCCGAGCAGCGGACCGCCCTTGCGGACCTCGCGCCGGACGACCGCGGGCTCACCGCGCTCTGGTACTCCTCCGGCACGGACATCCCGTTCGTCGGTGCGGGCATCGGTGCGCCACAGATGATCATGGACGCGGTCGGTCTGACCAACATCGCCTCAAGTGTGACGGACACCTGGGCGTCGTTCAGCTGGGAGCAGGTCGCCGCTGACGACCCGGACGTGATCGTGCTGGTGGACGCCGCCTGGAACAGCGCCGAGGCCAAGCGTGAGCTGTTGGCGACCAACCCCGCGACGGCGAACCTCACGGCCGTGCTCAACGAGCGGTATCTGGTGGTGCCGTTCGCGGCAACCGAGGCAGGCGTGCGGAACGTGCCGGCCGCTGTCGACCTCGCCGGCCAGCTCGCCGACCTCGATCTGGGATGACCGCCCGGGCAGTGCGACGGCCGGTGGCCACCGGCGTGCTGCTGGCCGTTGCCGCCGTGCTGCTTGTCGTCTCCGTGACCGTGGCTGTCACGATCGGACCGGCGGACCTGGCACCCCTTGACGTCTGGCGCTCGGTCGCCGACCACCTCGCCACGCTGGGTGGATCCGGCCCGGCCGAACCGGCCCTCGGCGTCCTGCGGGACGGCATCGTGTGGGAGATCCGCCTGCCGCGGGTGCTCACGGCGGCGGCTGTCGGCGCGGGACTGGCCGTCGCCGGCGGCGTCATGCAGGGCCTGACGCGCAACCCCCTTGCCGACCCGTACCTGCTCGGGCTGTCCTCAGGAGCGTCGCTCGGCGCAGTGGCCGTGCTAGTCCTCGGCGTCGGTGTGCTGCTGCCGGTGGCGGCCTTCGCCGGAGCGGTCGTGGCCATGGTGGCGGCGCTGAGCCTCGCCGGGTCGCTCGGCCGGCTCACCCCCGCGCGCACGATCCTGGCCGGACTCGCCGTCGCGCAGCTGTGCGCCGCGGGGACGTCCTTCGTGATCTTCTGGTCGGCCACCGGCGACTCCTACCGGGAGATCCTGGCCTGGCTGATGGGCTCCCTCGCCGGGGCCGACTGGCCGGCGGTGGCCATCGCCGGGGGCGCCGTCGTCGTGCTCGGCACCGGTCTGGCGCTGCAGGGACGGACCCTTGACGCCTTCGCGTTCGGGGACACCGCGGCCTCGGCGCTCGGCATCGACGTCAACCGGACCCGCTGGACGATGCTGACGGTGGTAGCCCTGCTCACCGGTGCGCTGGTGGCGGTGAGCGGGTCGATCGGCTTCGTCGGGCTGATCCTGCCGCACGCCGTCCGGCTGGTCATCGGTGCCGGGCACCGGCGGCTGCTCCCGCTGTCCGCACTGCTGGGCGCGACGTTCCTGGTCTGGGCGGACACCGCCGCGCGAACCGTCTTCGAACCGCGCGAGCTGCCGGTCGGCATCGTCACCGCGTTCCTTGGCGCGCCGGTCTTCGCGCTCCTGCTCTGGCGGCGGCGCAGCGCGGCAGGAGACCTGGCATGAGCCTGCGACTGGAGGGTGTGCGATGGTCGGTCGCGGGCCGGTCGATCCTCGACGGGGTGACGGCGACTGCGCCCGGTGCCCGACTCACCGGCCTGCTCGGCCCGAACGGCGCCGGCAAGTCGAGCCTGCTGAGGGCGGTCTCCGGGGTGCTCACGCCGGACGCCGGGGCGGTCAACCTCGACGGGACAGATCTCCTGACCCTTGCTCGCCGGGAGCGCGCCCGGCGGGTGGCCCTGGTGGAGCAGGAGGCCGCAGCGACTGTTCCGCTGACGGTCAGCGAGGCGGTGCTGGTGGGACGCACCCCGCACGCCTCCCGCTGGGGGGGCATGACGGCCGACGACGACGCTGCCGTCGCCGCTGCGATCGCCGAGGCGGGCGTCGCCGACCTGGCGGACCGGTCGCTGGCCACCCTCTCGGGTGGCGAGCGGCAGCGCGCGCACCTGGCGCGGGCGCTGGCTCAGGATCCGCAGCTGCTGCTCCTGGACGAGCCGACCAACCACCTCGACGTGCACGCCAGGATCGAGCTGCTGGACCTGCTCGGCCGGCTCACCGACCGCGGGGTCACCGTTGTCGCCGCGCTGCACGACCTCAACCTCGCGGCCGCGGCCTGCGACCACGTGATCCTGCTCGACGCCGGCCGGGTGGCCGCCGAGGGGACCGCCGACCAGGTGCTGCGGCCCGAGGTGCTCGAGCCGGTCTACCGGGTGCGCTGCCATGTGCTGACCCACCCGATCACCGGCCGCCCCGTGCTCACGTTCTCCTGAGCCCGACCACCGCGGCGGCGAAGCAGACCGGCTGAGCGAACCGGACGGCATGCCCCGGCCCGGACGTCGACCTCTCAGGGCACGGCCGGCGCGCCCGAGCTCCGGTCGGCGTAGCCGCGGGCGTACGCCTCGGCCGTGCCCTCCCGGAACATGTCGTCCTCCGCCGACCGGACCAGGACGCGAGCGCCCGAACCGTCGTCGTCGGTCACATAGCTGTCCAGCCCACGCACGACGGCGACCGGCCGGCCCGCCGTCTTGCCCCGGACCAGCTCGGCGGCCGATGCGACCTCGTCCGCAACGGCCGTGACGGTCACGGTGAGCGGGCGCCCGTGCGCGTCCACCCCGCCGCGCAGGTCCTCCAGCACCACCAGTCCGGCACACCCGATCACGATGTCTACCAAGCCCTCGCGCCACGGCCGCCCAGCCGTGTCGGTGACCACGACGGCCAGCCGCACGCCGAACCGCGTCTGCAGCTCCGCGCGCAGCGCCCGCGCCGAGGCGTCCGGGTCCGCCGGCAGCAGCAGCACGGTCCCCTCCGGGGTGTTGCTCGCGTCGACCCCGGCCGCCGCCATCACCAGGCCGAGCCGGTTCTGCACGATTCGGAGCACCCCGCCGTCGTGCGGGCGGGTCGCGACCACCCGGACGGTCTCGTCGCTGATCGCCTGCTCCCGGTCGGCGGCGGCGACCACCTGGCCCTCGGCCTTCGAGACCACCTTGCTGGTGACCACGACGACGTCGCCGTCCCGGACGCCCTCGGCGCCGTCCAGCGCGTCCCCGACCAGGGCGGCCAGGTCGTCCCCCGGGCGCACCTCACCGATGCCGTCCGGGGCCCAGACCTCCAGCCGTTGCGGTGGGCGGTCCCCGCCGGCGCTCACCGGTGCAGCTTCGGCAGCACCTCGCGGCCGAAGACCTCGATCCACTCGCGCTGGTTGCGGCCGACGTTGTGCAGGTAGACGCGGTCGAAGCCTAGGTCGAGGTAGCGCTGGATCGCCGCCCGGTGGGTGTCCGGGTCCGCGGAGATCACCATCCGGCCCTCGAAGTCCTCGGGCCGCACGAGCTTGGCCATCTGCTCGAAGTCGTGCGGGGACCGGATGTCGGCCTTGGGGAACTTCATCCCCCCGTTGGGCCACTCGGTCAGCGCGTTGGCCATCGCCTGCTCGTCGGTGTCCGCCCAGGACAGGTGCACCTGGAGCGCCTTCGGCATCGTGTCCGGGTCCTTGCCGGCCTCCCGGGCGCCGTCGGCGAACCGCGCGAACAGGCCGGAGATCTTCTCCAGCGGTGCACCGACGGTGATCAGGCCGTCGGCGTTGCGCCCGGCCCGCTTGGCGGTCACCGGACCGGCGGTCGCCACCAGGATCTCCGGTGCCACCTCCGGCATGGTCCACAGGCGCGTGGACTCCAACGTGAAGTACTGCCCGGAGTGCTTGACGTCCTTGCCCGCGATCGACGCCGCGAAGAGCTTGTTGATGATCTCGATGGCCTCGAACATCCGGTTGATCCGCTCGGGCGCCTCGGGCCAGTAGCCGCCGACCACGTGCTCGTTGAGCGCCTCGCCGGAGCCAAGGCCGAGCCAGTGCCGGCCGGGGTACATCGCGGCAAGGGTGGCCGAGGCCTGCGCGACCATGGCGGGGTGCCACCGGAAGGTCGGCGCGGTCACCCCGGGGCCGAAGTCGCCACGGGTGCGCTCCCCCAGCACGGCCAGCACGTTCCAGACGAACGCCGACTGCCCCTGTGCGGGGACCCACGGCTGGAAGTGGTCGGCCGCCATCACCCCGGAGAAGCCGCGGGACTCGGCCAGCACCGAGAGCTCGACCACCTCGGTGGGATGGAACTGCTCGAGCATCGCTGCGTAGCCGACGGTGAGCCCCTGCGCCATGCGTCCTCCCGCGTCGGTCATCGTCGGCGGGCCCTCCACCCGCCGACGACGACCCTACGCGTCACTCGTAGGCGATCGCCTCGAGGACGTCCATCCGGGCGGCACGCACCGCGGGCCACACCGCGGCGAGCGCTCCGACGACCACCGCGAGTCCCAGCAGGGCACCTAGCGGGCCCCACGGGATCACCAGGGAGGTGAAGCCCTCGTCCCGGAACACCGTCGACATGGTGGCGGCCAGGCCGGCACCGACACCGATGCCGAGCACCGTGCCGAACACCGCGGTGAGCACCGACTCGATGGTCACCACGCCGGCCAGCTGCAGTCGACCGAGGCCGACCGCACGGAGCAGGCCGATCTCGCGGGTCCGCTCCGAGATGGACAGCGCCAGGGTGTTCACGATGCCCAGCACGGCGATCACTATCGACAGGCCGAGCAGCGCGTACAGGATCACCAGCATCTGGTTCACCTGCTGGGCGATCGCGTCGCCGAACTCCTCGCCGTCCATCACCGAGACCACCACGTACGGCGCAGCCAGCTCGGTGACCTGGTCGCGGATCTGCGCGATGTCGGCGCCGGGCTCGGCGAGCAGGAACACGGTGTCGGTCATGGTCGACGTCGGGTCCGCGACGGTGTCGAGCACCTGGTCCGGGAGGATCACCGACGCGCCGATGGCGCGCGAGTCGATGACCGCACCGATCGTCACGTCGACCGTCCCGCGCGACCCGGCGACGGTGAGCGTGTCACCGACCTCCCAGCCCTTCGGCTCGGCGGCCAGCTCCCGGACAACGGCCTGCCCGTCCGCCATCGCGGCGGTCGCGCCGTCGACCACCGGAACGGTGAGCGTCTGGTCGAAGAACCCAACCGGTGCACCGACCACGGGCGCGACCTCGCCGTCCACCGCTGTGCCGGGGGCGACCCGGAACGAGTCGACCCGCTGAAGACCGTACAGGGCCGCGACCTCGGAGACGAGCTCGACCGGGACGTCCCAGGTCGCCGACTGGAGCAGCAGGTCCGCCTGGGACTCGTTGTCCACGACGTCGCGCACCGAGGCCTGTGCGGAGGCGGCGATCACCGACGCCGCGCCGACCAGTGCCATGCCGATCATCAGCGCGCCCGCAGTGCTAGCGGTCCGCTTCGGGTGCCGGGTCACGTTGCCCTTCGCCAGCCCGCCCAGCGGCCGCATGCCGCGCACGGCCGGCGCGGCCAGCACGCCGAGCACCGCCGGCGCGATCGTCAGCGCGAGCATCAGCACCGAGATCACGATCGCTCCGGCCCCGACGCCCAGCAGGGTCGGCCGGTTGTCCGCGATGACACCGGTGGCCGCCGCGGCGACCGCAGCGAGACCGCCGACCAGCAGGACCGCTCCGGCAGCCGTGCGCCACCGGGACGCGCGGTCGTGGGTCACGACGTCGTCCCGCATGGCCTCGACGGGCGCGGTCAACGCCGCCTTCCGGGCCGGCACGACGGCCGCAACGAGGCTCACCAGGGTGCCGGTGATCACCGAGATCGCGATCGTGAAGCCGTCCAGCGGGATCCGCCCGGAGAGCTCCATGCCCATCCCAGCGAACATCTGCTGGAGACCGGCGACCAGCCCGACGCCGGCCCCGATGCCCAGCAGGGACCCGACGACGCCGATCACGGCCGCCTGGCCGAGCACGGATGCGAACACCTGGCTCGGGGAGGCGCCGACGGCGCGCAGCATGGCGAACTCGCGCTGCCGCTGCCGGACGACCATCGCGAACGTGTTGCTGATGATGAACGTGCCGACGAACAGCGCGATGCCGGCGAAGACCAGCAGGAACGTGGAGATGAAGCCGAGCATCGACTGCCACTGCTCACGGCTGTCGTCACGCATCTGGTCGCCGGTGAGCACCTCGACGTCCATGCCGGGCACGCCCGCGAGGGTGGCCTTGACCGACGTCGCGAGCTCGGTCTGGCTCACGCCGTCCTCGGCGTAGACCCCGACCAGGTCGACCATCCCGTCCGGCGCGTAGGCCGCCGTGGCGGTCTCCATGTCCAGGCCGACCATGATCGCGCCGGCCATCGGCGCGGCGAAACCGACCTCGCCGACCACCTCGACCTCGCGGATCTCACCGGCCAGGACCACCGTCGTCGTGTCGCCGACGGCCAGCCCGGAACGCTCCAGGGCAGCGGTCTCGATCGCGATCTCGCCCGGACCGGACGGCTCACGGCCGTCCGCCATCCAGATCGCGATCTCGCCCGGGTCGAGGCCCATGCCGAAGCTGGGCGGGCCGCTGCTCATCACCGCCGTGCCGTCAGCACCGACCAGCACGATCGAGCCGCTGACATCCGGCACCACGCCGGCCACGCCATCGGCCTCGGCGATCACGTCCGCCATCGCGATCGGGAACTGCTCGGCGCCGGCGAAGCCGCCCATCGCGTCCCCGCCGGTGGCCTCGATCTTGGCGCCCTGCACGTAGGTGTCCGCGTTCGTCCCGGAGTTCACGATGTCGTCGAAGGTCGCCGACATCATCGCCCGCAGCGAGAACGTGCCCGCCACGAAGCCGACGCCGAGCAGCACCGCGAGGATGGACAGCAGGAACCGACCCAGGTGGCTGCGGATCCCCCGCAGCGCCACCCGGGTCATCGCAGACCACCGACAGTGAACTCACCTGCGGCGGCGCCGACCAGGTCGGCACGGTCACGACGGCCGACACCCAGCTCGCGCAGGGCATCCAGGACGCTCTCGGCGGTCGGCTCGAGGATCTCGCCGACCAGCCGGCCGTCGTCGAGGAAGACCACCCGGTGCGCGTACGACCCCGCGCTCGGGTCGTGCGTGACCATCACGATCGCCTGGCCCAGCTCGTCGACGGAGTGCCGCAGGAACTCCAGCACCTCACCGGACGACCGTGAGTCCAGGTTGCCCGTCGGCTCGTCGGCGAACACCACGGCGGGACGCGAGACCAGGGCGCGAGCGCAGGCCACCCGCTGCTGCTGCCCACCGGACAGCTCGCTCGGGCGGTGGTCCAGCCGGTCACCCAGACCGACGGCGTCGACCACCAGGTCGAACCATGCGCGGTCCACCGAGCGGCGGGCGATGTCCAGCGGCAGGGTGATGTTCTCCTCCGCCGTCAGGGTCGGGATCAGGTTGTACGCCTGGAAGACAAAACCGAGCCGGTCGTGGCGGAGCTTGGTCAGCCCGCGCTGGTTCATCCGGCCGACGTCCTCGCCGTCGATCACAACGGTGCCGCCGCTCAGGGTGTCCAGGCCCGCCATGCAGTGCATCAGGGTGGACTTCCCGGAGCCGGACGGGCCCATGATCGCGGTGAGCTCACCGCGCGCGAAGTCGACGTCAACGCCGTCAAGGGCGCGCACCGCCGTCTCACCGGAGCCGTAGACCTTGACCAGTCCACGGGCAGAAGCGATGGCCCCTTCGCCTCGGGGGTACATGGTCACTGGTCGCACGGGAGTTCCTCTCGTCGATGATGGGTTCCGGCCACTTCTTCGTCGCCGTTGCCATCCTCGCGAACCGGACAACGAGGACGGATCGGGGAGGACCCGGAAAGCCACCCTGAGAACCCGGCCGCCCCCCCGATGACCGGGTCAGGGAGCAAGGTCACCCGGACCGGGTGCGGGTCAGGGCCCGACCCTGAGACCGGCCCACCGAAGGGATGCCGCTGAGCACGAGGGTGACTCACTCAGGGCGTCAGGACGACGGCGCTCCGCTTGCGCCCGGTGTCGACGTACCGGTGTGCCTCGACGACGTCCGCCAGCGGAAGGGCCCGGTCGATGACCGGGCGAATGGCACCGGCGCCGGCGAGCTCGAGGAGGAAGGCAACGTCCTGCGCCTTGGCGCTCGGCTTCCTCAGCCCGGTGAACGCGATCCCGGCACGGCGGCTGCCGATCCACCGCGTGCCGAGCATCTGGACCATGATCGCCGCGCTCGGCACGGTGGTCAGGTAGATCCCGCCCGGCTTCAGCGCCCGACGGCACCGCCGGAAGGAGCTCTTCCCCACGGTGTCGAAGACGACGTCGTACGCCCCGGTGTCCCGGGTGAAGTCGACAGCCGCGTAGTCGATGACCTGATCGGCGCCCAGGGCTGCCACCAGCTCGGCGTTGGCCGCGCTGCAGACCCCGGTCACCACGGCGCCGAGGGTCTTGGCGAGCTGCACCGCCGCCGTCCCCACCCCGCCGGAGGCTCCGTTGATCAGTACGTGCTGCCCCGGGCGGACCTTCGCGTGATCCCGCAGGAAGGGAAGGGCGGTGAGGCCACCCTCGACGATCGCGACGGCGTCCGTCAGACCGATCCCCTCCGGAATGAGCGCCACCCCCTCGGCCGGGAGGCGGACGTACTCGGCGTAGCCGCCCATCTCGATCCCCATGGCACCTGCCACCCGCTCACCGACGGTGCGACCGGTCACCCCGGCGCCGACGGCGACGATCTCCCCGGCCAGCTCGGTGCCGAGCACGGTCCGACGGGGGCGACGCATGCCGGAGGCGAGCCTTGCGATGAACGGATCGGCGGCCCGCATGGCGGCGTCGGCGGCGCTGACGGCCACGGCCCCGACCCGCACCAGGACCTCGCCGTCACGAGGGGCCGGGACGGGCAGGGTCTCGACCTGAAGGACGTCGGGCGGGCCGTACCGCCGGAACGTGACCGCCCGCATCGTGGCGGGTCGGGTGGTCGGCGTGACCGGGGTGTGGGCGGACGGGGACATGGTTGCTCCTTGGCGAGGGTGTGGGGGGGTAGGGCCGCGAGGTCTCTCGCGGGCCGGATGCGGTGTGAGGTGCGGTGCGGAGGGCCTACTGCTGGTGGGCGTCAGGGTAGCCGAAGACGTCGTCGAGCGGGATCCCGAAGACCCGCGCGATCTGGAAGGCCACCTCCAGCGAGGGCGAGTACCTGCCCTGCTCGATGGCGATGACGGTCTGCCGGGTGACGCCGATGCGCTTGGCCAGGTCGGCCTGGGTCATCTCACCGTTGGCGAACCGCAGCGTGCGGATGGTGTTGGTGACTCTCGTCGCCTTGCCCACCGCTACAGCCCCCGGCGGTAGGCGACGAGCCTGACGAGGGTGCCGGCCACCGCGCCGAGGGCGGACACCGCGTAGATCGCGTTCGCGATCCAGAAGTGGTCGGCCTGCGCCATCGCCAGCCCGAGCGGCAAGAGCACGCCGCCACTGACCACCATGCCCGTGACGTAGTCACCGGACCGGCTGATCTCCTGGTCCCTGACGTCGGCCGTCGTCCCCTCGCTGGGCCGGACCACCTCGACCACGATCCGGCCGAGCACGGTCAGCCCGATCGAGATGCCCAAGGACCACAGCAGCGGGGCGACGTACGCGACCTCGGCGACGGGGCCGCCGCCGGCCCGTGCGAGCAGCACGGCGACGTAGCCGCCGAACGTCACGACGATGGCGACCAGGTAGACCCAGGTGCCCTTCTCCTCGTACGTCACGTCGGCTCCCGTAGGTCGGTGTTAAGAATCCTTGACATCGAGAATGTACGGTAGACGCGACACCATGTCAAGGATTCTTGACCTCAAAGCGCGGCGGCCCCGCCAAGCCGCATCACGGGCCCCGTCACGGGCCCCGTCCCGCATCTGGGACAATCGGCGACCATGAGCGCCCAGAGCCCCATCGACCCCCGCCCCACCACGCCGACGCCGGCGTCCCGGGTACCGGAGAAGGTCAGCCTGGACGGGCTGGAGGACCGGTGGGACGCCGTCTGGCGCGAGCAGGGCACCTACGCGTTCGACCGGACGGCCACCCGCGAACAGGTGTACTCGATCGACACCCCACCCCCGACGGTGTCCGGCTCGCTGCACGTCGGCCACGTGTTCAGCTACGCGCACACCGACGTGCTCGCCCGCTTTCAGCGCATGCGCGGCCGCGAGGTCTTCTACCCGATGGGCTGGGACGACAACGGCCTGCCGACCGAGCGCCGGGTGCAGAACTTCTACGGCGTGCGCTGCGACCCGTCCCTGCCCTACGACGCCGCGTTCACGCCCCCGCACGAGGGCGGCGAGGGCAAGAGCATCAAGTCGGCCGACCAGGTCGCGATCTCGCGGCGCAACTTCGTCGAGCTGTGCGGGCGCCTGTCCGTCGAGGACGAGCAGCAGTTCGAGGCCCTGTGGCGCCGGCTGGGCCTGTCGGTGGACTGGTCGCACACCTACCAGACGATCGACGAGAACGCCCGGACGGCCGCCCAGCGGGCGTTCCTGCGCAACCTCGCCCGCGGCGAGGCGTACCAGGCCGAGGCTCCCGGACTCTGGGACGTGACGTTCCAGACAGCCGTCGCCCAGGCCGAGCTCGAGGCGCGCGACTACCCCGGGCACTTCCACCGGGTCGCGTTCCACACGGTCGGCGGCGCCGACGACGGCGCCCCGATCTTCATCGAGACCACCCGGCCCGAGCTCATCCCGGCAGTGGTCGCGCTGATCGCGCACCCCGACGACGAGCGGTACCAGGGGTTGTTCGGCAGCACCGTGCGGGCGCCGCTGTACGACATGGAGATCCCCGTGCTCGCCCATCCGGCCGCGGAGCCGGACAAGGGCGCCGGGATCGCGATGTGCTGCACCTTCGGCGACCTCACGGACGTTCAGTGGTGGCGTGAGCTGCAGCTGCCCACCCGGTCGGTGATCGCCCTGGACGGCCGGCTGCTGCGCGAGATCCCGGACTGGATCACCACCGAGGCCGGCCGCGCCCAGTACGAGGCGCTCGCGGGCAAGACGACGTACTCGGCGCGGGCCGCCGTCGTCGACGCGCTGCGCGCCACCGGCGACCTCGACGGTGAGCCGACCCCGACCCAGCGCATGACGAACTTCTACGAGAGGGGCGACAAGCCGCTCGAGATCGTCACCTCGCGCCAGTGGTACATCCGCAACGGAGGCCGGGACTGGGAACGCCGCGACCTGCGTGCCGAGCTGCTGGGGCGCGGGCAGGAGCTCGCCTTCCACCCGGACTTCATGCGGGTGCGCTACGAGAACTGGGTGGGCGGGCTCAACGGCGACTGGCTGATCTCGCGGCAGCGCTTCTTCGGGGTCGCGATCCCGCTGTGGTACCCGGTGACGGCCGACGGTGAGACCGACCACGAGCACCCGATCGGGCCCGACGAGTCGTCGCTGCCGGTGGACCCCAGCAGCGACGTCGCCCCTGGCTTCACGGCCGACCAGCGCGGCGTCCCGGGCGGGTTCGTCGGCGAGGCGGACGTGATGGACACCTGGGCGACGTCGTCGCTCACCCCACAGATCGCCGGCGGCTGGGAGCGCGACCCGGACCTGTTCGCCCGGGTGTTCCCGATGGACCTGCGCCCGCAGGGCCAGGACATCATCCGGACCTGGCTGTTCTCCACGGTGGTGCGGTCACACCTCGAGCACGACTGCCTGCCGTGGGCGCACGCCGCCATCTCCGGTTGGATCCTCGACCCGGACCGCAAGAAGATGTCCAAGTCCAAGGGCAACGTCGTCACGCCCATGGCGCTGCTCAAGGAGCACGGCTCCGACGCGCTGCGCTACTGGGCAGCCTCGGCCCGCCTGGGCACGGATGCGGCGTTCGAGGTCGGCCAGATGAAGATCGGCCGGCGGTTGGCCATCAAGGTGCTCAACGCGAGCAAGTTCGTCCTGGGGATCACCGGCGACGACCTGCCGGACGCCTCGCGCGTCACCGAGGCCCTGGACCGCGGCATGCTCGCCGCGCTGGCCGACGTCGTGGACACCGCGACGCAGGCCCTCGACACCTACGACCACACCCGCGCGCTCGAGGCCACCGAGACGTTCTTCTGGACGTTCTGCGACGACTACCTCGAGCTGGTCAAGGACAGGGCGTACGGCAGCGAATCGATCCCGGCAGATGCGACTGAGCCCACAAGGTCGGCCCGGGCGGCCCTGGTCCTGGCTCTCGACACGATCCTGCGGCTGCTGGCACCGGTCCTGCCGTTCGCCACCGAGGAGGTCTGGTCCTGGTGGCGGGAGGGCTCGGTACACCGGGCACCCTGGCCCGACGCCGCCCCCCTGCGCGCCGCGGCCGACGACGCCGATCCCGGCACCCTCGCCGCCGCAGGCCGGGCGCTGGCTGCCCTGCGCAAGGTCAAGTCGGAGGCGAAGGTCTCGATGCGGACCGGGATCGTCCGGGCAGAGGTCGCTGTGCCGACGGCCGAGCTGACCCTGGTCCAGGCGGCCGCCTCCGACGTTCGCGCGGCCGGCCGGGTCGCGGACCTGGTGCTGCTCGCGGACGACGCCCGGGATGTCCCCGCCGTGCTGTCGGTGAGTCTCGAGGCAATCTGAAACGCGATCGCCATCTCCCGGTGACGCGACTTCTGCAAGGATCACGGTCCTGGGACCTGCGTCCCTCCCCGTAGCACCTGTGCATAGTTATCGTTGCCGTCGTATAGTCATGCGAGATGCCGTCACGAGAGGACCATCCCCATGCGCACCCCCCTCCGGATCGTGGTCCCGGTGGCCGCGGCCGCCCTTCTGCTCACCGGCTGCAGCTCCACCTCGAACGACACCGGCGGCGATCAGATCTCGCTGATCACCGACGGCGCCCTCACGGTCTGCATCAACCCGCCGTACGAGCCGTTCGAGTTCGAGAAGGACGGCGAGGTCGTCGGCCTCGACATGGACATCGTCAACGAGGTCGCGAACGACCTCGACGTCGAGCTGGCAATCCAGATCACCCCGTTCGACGGCATCCAGTCCGGTGGGGACCTCAACACCGGCAACTGCGACATCGTCGCTTCCGGCATCACGATCAACCCGGAGCGCGAGGCGAAGATGGACTTCTCCGAGCCCTACTTCGACGCCGACCAGGGCCTGCTCGTCCCGGCAGGTTCGGGCGTGGCCTCGCTCGAGGACCTCGCGGGCCTCACCGTCGGTGTCCAGACGGCGACGACCGGGCTGACCTTCGCCGAGGACAACGGGCTCACCACCGCCGAGTTCGAGGACCTCGGCCTGCAGATCGAGGCTCTGCGCGCCGGACAGATCGATGCGGTGATCAACGACATCGCCGTGCTCGGCCCGTTCACAAGCGCCGACTTCGAAGTGGGCACGACCTTCCCGACCGGCGAGCAGTACGGCCTGGGCGTGAAGACCGGCAACACGGCCCTGCTCGCGGCCGTCAATGACACCCTGGCTCGGATCCTGTCCGACGGCACGTACGACGACATCTACATCAAGTACATCGGTACCGAGCCGACCGAGTGATGACCGCAGCGCGACCCGAGGCCCGGCCCGCGCTCGCGGGCCGGGCAAGGATGAGTCCCCGACGGCGGGCACAGCTCTCCCGGCGGATCCAGTACGTGGTGCTGGTCGCCGTCGTGATCGTGCTGGCCGTCACGGCCGACTGGGGCCGGATCGGCGAGGCGTTCTTCAACAAGGTGGCCTTCCAGAACATCGCCCCGGACCTCCCGGGGGCGACCCTGAACACGGTCGTCTACACGTTCGCGGCCTTCGCCGTCGGACTCAGCCTCGGCACCCTCCTGGCGCTCATGAAGCTCTCGTCCGTGCGCGTGTGGCGGATCCTCGCCACCGGCTACGTCGAGTTCTTCCGCGGTATCCCTGCCCTGCTGGTCGTGCTGGCGTTCGGGTACGCCATCCCGACGGCCTTCGAGGTCCGGTTCGATTCCGTCATCCTGCAGATCGCCCTCGCGCTCGGGGCGGTGTCGGGGGCCTACGTCGCCGAGACGCTGCGGGCCGGCATCCAGGCGGTCCCCAAGGGCCAGATCGAGGCCGCCCGCTCGCTCGGCATGTCCTCGGGCGCCACTCTGCGACGGGTCGTCATCCCGCAGGCCTTTCGCATCGTGCTGCCGCCGCTCACCAACGAGATGGTGCTGCTCCTCAAGGACACCTCGCTCGTGTTCGCACTGGGCCTGGGTACCGCCGAGTTCGAGCTGACGAAGGTGGGCCGGAGCGCACTGAGCCAGGCCGGCGGCGGACTGACCTCCATCATCGCGATCGGGCTGGTCTACCTGCTCCTCACAATCCCGCTGAGCTCGCTGACCCGCTGGCTCGAGCGCACAACCGGCTACAAGGGACACGCATGAGCACTCCCACACCAGGCCCCGTCGTCGAGATCGCCGGGCTGCACAAGTCGTTCGGCGAGCGTGAGGTGCTGCGCGGTATCGACCTGACCGTGCGCCAGGGCGAGGTGGTCTGCATCATCGGCGCCTCCGGCTCGGGCAAGTCCACCCTGCTGCGCTGCATCAACCTGCTCGAGCAGCCCACCGCCGGCACCATCCACGTGCTCGGCACCGAGGTGACCGACCCGGACGTGGACATCGACCGGGTCCGCACCCACGTCGGGATGGTGTTCCAGCAGTTCAACCTGTTCCCGCACCGCAGCGTGCTGGAGAACTGCACGCTCGCCCAGCGCCAGGTGCTGCACAGGTCGACGGCCGAGGCCGAGGCCGTCGCGATGAAGAACCTCGAGCACGTCGGCCTGGCCGACCGGGCCAACTCGGCGCCGGGCCAGCTGTCCGGCGGCCAGCAGCAGCGCGTGGCGATCGCCCGGGCGCTGAGCATGGACCCGGCCCTGATGCTCTTCGACGAGCCGACGTCCGCGCTGGACCCGGAGCTGGTCGGTGAGGTGCTCGCGGTGATGCGGACACTCGCCGAGGAGGGCATGACGATGCTCGTGGTCACGCACGAGATGATCTTCGCCCGCGAGGTGGGCGACCGGGTGATCTTCCTGGACGACGGCGTGATCCTCGAGGAGGGTCCCCCGGACCAGGTGCTCGGCGCCCCTCGCGAGGAGCGCACCCAGGCGTTCCTGCGCCGGGTGCTGGACCCCACGCACATCGACCCGACCTGACCCTGGCCGCGCTGCCGGGCCGGAGCCCGGCGTCGGACCGGTCCCGCACTCCCGGTCCCGCGATATCGTTACTGGGACGGCCTGCTCCCCCGGCCGCCTCCTGACGCCACTGGAGACGCCGTGCGCGAAGTGACCAGCCCGAGCCTGATCACCCCCGAATCCGTGGTGTCCATCCCACGGCTCCTGGCCGATCGGGTGGCACGTGAGCCCGCTGGAACCTTCCTGGAGCTCAAGGTCGGCCTCGGCGGCACCTGGACGCCGATGAGCATCCAGACCTTCGCCGACAGCGTCACCACTGTCGCCAAGGGCCTGGTCGCATCCGGGATCGAGCCCGGTGACCGGGTCTCGATCATGAGCCGCACGCGCTACGAGTGGACCCTGCTCGACTTCGCAATCTGGGCGGCCGGCGCGGTCCCCATCCCGGTCTACGAGACCTCGTCGGCCGACCAGGTGCAGTGGATCCTGTCCGACGCCGGGGTGCGCCTCGCCATCGTCGAGTCCCAGGCACACGCCACCCTGACCGAGTCCGTGCGCGACCAGCTCCCCGACCTCGGCCGGGTGCTGATGATCGACGACGGAGCCATCCAGGAGCTCACCCAGGAGGGCCGAGGCGTCGGCGACGCCGAGATCGAGCGTCGGAGCGCGCTTGCCACGCCCGACGACCTGGCAACGATCATCTACACCTCTGGCACGACCGGCCGTCCCAAGGGCACCGAGCTCACCCACCGCAACTTCGTGATGCTCAGCCTCGAGGGCCAGCGGGGCCTGTACGACGTCTGCGCCGCCCCAGGGTCACGCACCCTGCTCTTCATGCCACTGGCGCACGTGTTCGCGCGGTTCATCGAGGTGCTCTGCGTGGCCACCGGCGCTGTCATCGGGCATACGCCGGACACCAAGAACCTGCTCGCGGACCTCGGCACCTTCAAGCCGACGTTCATCCTCTCCGTCCCGCGGGTGTTCGAGAAGGTCTACAACTCCTCCGAGCAGAAGGCCGGCGGCGGAACCAAGCTCAAGCTGTTCCGGTGGGCAGCCAAGACGTCCATCGTCTACTCCCGGGCCCTGGACACCACGGAGGGCCCCAGCGCCGCGCTCAAGTCCCAGCACGCCCTCGCCGACCGCCTGGTGCTGCACAAGCTGCGCAACGCCCTCGGCGGCCAGGCGAAGTACGCGATCTCCGGTGGCGCGCCG
Source organism: Actinomycetales bacterium (assembly GCA_038204895.1). GTDB lineage: Bacteria > Actinomycetota > Actinomycetes > Actinomycetales > Cellulomonadaceae > Actinotalea. The sequence continues at coordinate 17,464 of JBBRCL010000015.1, forward strand.
CTCGGTGAGCGCCTCGGGCACTTCTACCGCGGTGTCGGGCTGCGGGTGCTGGAGGGCTACGGCCTGACCGAGACCACGGCACCGACGGCGATCGGCCGCGTCGAGTCGTTCAGGATCGGCACCGTCGGACCCCCGATGCCGGGCACCTCGATCCGGATCGCCGACGACGGCGAGATCCAGGTCAAGGGCGATCACGTGTTCCGTGGCTACCACAACAACCCGGCGGCGACCGCCGAGGCCTTCGAGGACGGCTGGTTCCGGACCGGCGACCTTGGCAGCCTGGACTCCGACGGCTTCCTGACGATCACCGGCCGCAAGAAGGAGATCATCGTCACCGCGAGCGGCAAGAACGTCGCCCCCGCCGTGCTCGAGGACCGCCTGCGCGGCCACCCCCTGGTCAGCCAGGTGGTCGTGGTAGGTGATGCGAAGCCGTTCATCGGGGCGCTGGTCACCCTTGACCCGGAGATGCTGCCCGGCTGGCTCGCCGGCCACGGCCTGCCCGCGATGGACGTCACCAGTGCGACCAAGAGCCACGCGGTGCTCGCGGCGCTCGACCGCGCCGTCGAGCGGGCCAACGAAGCGGTCTCGCGCGCCGAGTCCATCCGCAAGTTCAGTGTGCTGACCAAGGACTTCACGGTCGAGAACGGCTACCTCACGCCCTCGCTGAAGGTGAAGCGGGCGGCAGTCCTGCGGGACTTCGCCGAGCAGGTGGAGGCTCTGTACGAGCCGTGACGGCGGCGCACAGCGAGTGAGGGACGCCTCTCAGCGCGCCGCTCAGCGCTTGCCGGAGTGGAGGCCCAGCCGCTTGCGGTCCCTGGTGTAGCTCGGGGCCGCCTCGTGCGGCGTCGCCTGGTCGCTCCACCGCAGAAGGACACCGACGCCGTCCACCAGGTCGACGCTGCCCTCCAAGGCGAACGTGAAGCCGGCGTCCTGCGCGGTCGCGGCACGGAGCACCGCGATGTCAGCACGGATCTGGCGTGCCTCGCCGGGCGGCACGCCAAGGGCAGCCAGCTCGCTGCGGCGAAGCGCGATGTCCAGCGGCCCCGCGCCGGTCCAGACCTGACGCTCGTCCAGGGCGGCCGGCCGCCCCGCCGCGTCCTCTGTGAACAGCAGCTCGGCCACCTGACCGCGCCGGAGCACCTCCACGACGTCCGCAAGAGTGGTCACCGCGCCCTCACCACGGCCCAGCGCCTCGCGCATCCGATCGGTGATCTTCTCCCGGCGGCGCGCCCGATGGGCCTCGAGCACCTGGTGCACGTTCGCGCCGAAGACGTCCTCCTTGACCCCGTCTGCACGGGAACCGCCCGGGACCTCCACCAGCAGGTCGGCCGTCGGCCGGCCGAGCTCCTCCCGGATCATCGCGACGGCCCGGACGTCTCCGGTGATCAGGACGAGCTCCGGACGGTGGTCGACCACCGCACGGTCCAGCTCGGCGGCGACCGCCTCAGCGTTGCGCTCCCAGGAGTCCTCCACCCGGGACTGCATCCGTCGGTGGGACCATCCGCCCGCGCGCACCTTGTGCAGCACGTCGTGGCCACCCTCGACATGGTCCGCGTCCGGCTCGGGCGCCGGGGTGTCAGTGCCGGACCAGGTCAGGTCGGCGCCGGACCGGTCCACCTCGACCAGCAGGTACCGGACCGCGTCCTCCTCGGCCTGCGCGGCGGGCATCAGCGCCGGGACGCCGTCGTGGAAGGCCTCCTCGTGGGTGGGGGGGCCGGACAGCACGCGGTCGTACAGGATCCGGGCACCCGATGCGACGACGAACCGGCCGTGCGGCCCGGGAACGTGGGTCGGGCGCAGCACCACGTCCGCGAGGACGTCGATCGTGTCCGACGGTGCTCCGGCCGCCTCCAGCCGCCTGCGCAGCCCGTTCCACCTGCTGCGCAGCTCGCGATCCCCGGCCTCCTCGGCCCTGGTGACGTCCAGGCACACCGTCGTCAGGGGGCCGTCATGGTCGACCAGCGGCTTGAGCGGGTCGAGCTTCATCGAGCACCTCGGGATCCTCCGGCCAGGCCGGCCGGAGCCGGCACCTGTCCCTGTCCACCATTGTTCAGTCAGGCGCCGCGCGCCACCCCTCCGGGGCTGAACTCAGGCGGACTTCTCCCGCGGGGTGCGCTTGGCCGGCACAGCCGCCTCGCGCGGCACGATCGTCGGGTTCACGTTCTCCAGGACCGCCTCGCGCGTGATCACAACGCGGGCGACGTCGTCCCGGCTCGGCACGTCGAACATCACCTGCTGCAGCACCTCTTCGAGGATCGCGCGCAAGCCCCGGGCACCGGTCCCGCGCAGCAACGCCTGGTCGGCGACCGCGGACACGGCGCCCTCGGTGAACTCCAGCTCCACCCCGTCGATCTGGAACATCCGCTCGTACTGCTTGATCAGCGCGTTGCGGGGTTCGGTGAGGATCCGGACCAGGGCGTTCTGGTCCAGCGGGGACACCGTCGTGATCACCGGCACCCGACCGATGAACTCCGGGATCAGGCCGTACTTGAGCAGGTCCTCCGGCATCACGTCACCGAAGACGTCGGTGTCGTCCGGGGAGTGCAGCGGGGCGCCGAAGCCGATGCCGTGCCGACCCGAACGCGAGGTGATGATGTCCTCGAGGCCCGCGAAGGCTCCCGCGACGATGAACAGCACGTTCGTCGTGTCGATCTGGATGAACTCCTGGTGCGGGTGCTTGCGGCCGCCCTGCGGCGGGACGGACGCCGTCGTGCCTTCGAGGATCTTCAGCAGGGCCTGTTGCACGCCCTCACCGGAGACGTCGCGGGTGATCGACGGGTTCTCGGCCTTGCGGGCGATCTTGTCGATCTCGTCGATATAGATGATGCCCGTCTCGGCCTTCTTGACGTCGTAGTCGGCGGCCTGGATGAGCTTCAGCAGGATGTTCTCGACGTCCTCGCCCACGTAGCCGGCCTCCGTCAGGGCGGTGGCGTCGGCGATCGCGAACGGCACGTTCAGCATCTTCGCGAGGGTCTGGGCGAGGTAGGTCTTGCCGCAGCCGGTGGGTCCGATGAGCAGGATGTTGGACTTCGACAGCTCGACGTCGTCCACCTCGGGACGCAGCCCTCCGCCGGCCTGGATCCGCTTGTAGTGGTTGTAGACCGCGACGGCGAGCGACCGCTTGGCTGGCTCCTGTCCGATCACGTACTGCTCAAGGAACTCGAAGATCTCCCGGGGCTTGGGCAGCTGGACCATGCCGACCTCGGCGGCCTCGGCCAGCTCCTCCTCAAGGATCTCGTTGCACAGGTCGATGCACTCGTCGCAGATGTAGACGCCCGGCCCAGCGATCAGCTTCTTGACCTGCTTCTGGCTCTTCCCGCAGAAGGAGCACTTGAGCAGGTCAGCGCCGTCACCGATGCGTGCCACTGCGTGTCTCCTTCCTGGGGTACGGGTGCCCGGGTCCCCTGTTACGACCATTGCACACCACGCAGGCCCCCATGTCAGCCGCAGAAGGGCCTACCGGCGTGTCCTTTCACCCGGTGCGGGTGCCCGCTCAGGCGGTGGAGACGACGGGGACGACGACGCCCTTGCGGCTGGCCAGCACCTGGTCGACCAGGCCGTACTCCTTGGCCTGGATCGCCGTGAGGATCTTGTCCCGCTCGATGTCGGCGCGAACCTGCTCCTCGGTCTGCCCGGTGTGGAAGGCAATCGTCGCCTCGAGCCACTCCCGCATCCGGATCAGCTCGGCGGCATGGATCTCGATGTCCGATGCCTGGGCGTAGCCGCCGCCCTCGATGGCCGGCTGATGAATCAGGACGCGGACGTTGGGCAGGGCCAGGCGCTTGCCGGGCGCGCCGGCGGCCAGGAGCACGGCGGCGGCGGAGGCCGCCTGGCCCAGGCAGACGGTCTGGATCTGCGGCTTGATGTACTGCATCGTGTCGTAGATCGCGGTCAGCGCGGTGAACGAGCCACCCGGGGAGTTGATGTACAGGGTGATGTCCCGGTCCGGGTCCTGGCTCTCTAGGACCAGCAGCTGAGCCATCACGTCGTCGGCCGAGGCGTCGTCGACCTGGACGCCAAGGAAGATGATCCGGTCCTCGAACAGCTTGGTGTAGGGGTCCTGCCGCTTGAAGCCGTAGGCCGTGCGCTCCTCGAACTGGGGCAGCACGTACCGCGACGACGGCGGGCCGTAGGGCAGCGCGGTGCCGCCCGGCCCGGCGAGGGCCGCCGCTCGGGAGATGAACTGGTACTCGGTGCTCACGGGTGCTCCTTCGATGCTCAGGGTCTGTGGGCGCGGGGTGCGCTCAGGCCGTCCCGCCGCCGCCGGCGACCGCCACGGCGTGGGTGACGACCTTGTCGACGAAGCCGTACTCCATCGCTTCCTCAGCCGTGAACCAGCGGTCGCGGTCGGAGTCGGCGGTGACCTGCTCAAGGGACTTGCCGGTCTGCTCGGCGGTCAGCTCGGCGAGCACCTTCTTCATGTGCAGGATGAGCTGGGCGTTGATCCGGACATCGGTCGCGGTGCCGCCGATGCCGCCGGACGGCTGGTGCATCATCACCCGCGCGTGCGGGGTGGCGTAACGCTTGCCCTGGGCACCTGAGGAGAGCAGGAACTGCCCCATCGACGCGGCCACGCCGACCGCCACCGTCGCGACGTCGGGCTGGATGTACTGCATCGTGTCGTAGATCGCCATGCCCGCGGTGATCGAGCCGCCCGGGGAGTTGATGTACAGGTAGATGTCCTTGTCCGGGTCCTCGGCGGCCAGCAGCATCATCTGCGCGCAGATCGCGTTGGCGTTCTCGTCCCGCACCTCGGTGCCCAGCCAGATGATCCGCTCGCGCAGCAGCCGGTTGTAGATGTGGTCGTTCAGGCCCAGGCTCGGACCGTCACCGCGCGCGTCCCGCCTGAGCTCGCCCTGGATGGTCTGGTTCACGGCTCTCCCTCGTTCGCGTCCTCTGTGCTGCTCCCGGACGCCGGCCACCGCCGGCGCCTCGGCATCCGCTGTGACCCTAACGCGGTACGTCGAGCCACGAGGCCCCGCCGGGACGGGTTTTCGCTGACGGCGCAGTGCGTGGTCCCGCCGCCGTCAGGGCCGGTCGGGCCGGCCCGGTGCGGCCGGGCCAGCGCGCCCGCTCAGGCCTGCTCGTCCGCCGCGTCGTCCGGCTCAGGCAGGTCCTGGGGAGCCGGGACGGACGTCGCGGCGTCGGTCCCGCCTTCCTTGCCGATGAACTCGGACAGGTCGACGACGTCGCCAGCCGGGTCGACCACGCGCGCCCGCCGCAACGCGACGGCCGTTGCCTTCGACCGGCCGACCTCGGCCACCATCGCCGGGATCTGCCCCTGCTGGTCGACCGACTGGATGAAGGCGTTGGGGTCCATCCCGTACTGGGTCGAGGCGTTGACCAGGTACTCCAGCAGCTCCTCCTGGCTGACCTTGACAGCGAGCCGCTCGGCGAGGGTGTCCAGCAGGATCCGCTCGGCGAGCGAGGCCCGGGTCTCGGCGTCGACCTCTGCCCGGTGCGCCTCGTCCTCCAGCCGGCCCTCGGACTCCAGGTGCCGGTGGATCTCGTCCTCGACCACACCGGCGGGCAGCGGGACCTCGGCGCTCGCCCGCAACTGCTCGAGCAGCCGGTCCCTCGCCTGCACAACGCGGCTCTGCGCCTTGATCCGGCCGACCTGCTCGCGCAGGTCGGCGCGTAGCTCGGCAAGGGTGTCGAACTCGCTGGCCAGCTCGGCGAACTCGTCGTCGGCGGCCGGCAGGTCGCGCTCCTTGACCGACGTCGCGGTCACCGTCACCTGGGCGGTCTTGCCCGCGTGCTCGCCACCGGCTAGCGGCGCCTGGAAGGTGGTGGTCTCGCCGGCGGAGAGCCCGCTCAACGCCTCGTCGAGGCCCTCGAGCAGGTTTCCGGAGCCGATCTGGTAGGAGATCCCGCTCACCGAGTCGATCTCCTCGTCGCCGATCACCGCGCGCAGGTCCACGACGACGTAGTCACCGTCGGCTGCCGGGCGGTCGACCCCGACGAGGGAGCCGAACCGCTCCCGCAGTGCGTCGAGCCGGGCGTCGACGTCCTCCTCCGCCACCGTGACGTCGTCGACGGTGACGGTGAGGCCGGCCAGGTCGGGCAGGTCCAGCTCCGGGCGGACCTCGACCCGTGCGGTGAAGCTGAGCCCACCGTCGGCCTCGGTCAGTGCCGGCACTGCCGTGACCTCGATCTCCGGCTGGCCGAGCGGGCGCAGGTTCGCCTCGGTGATCGCCTGGCGGTAGAACGTCGGCAGCCCGTCGTTCACCGCGTGCTCGATGATCGTCGCGCGACCGACCCGCTGGTCGAGGATGCGCGGTGGGACCTTGCCCTTGCGGAACCCGGGGATCGCAACCTGCGAACCGACGTGCTCGTAGGCGTGGTCGATGCTCGGCTTCAGCTCGTCGTGGGACACCTCGACGGTCAGCTTGACCGTTGTGGCATCCAGGGTCTCGACGGCACTCTTCACAGCAGTGGTCTCCCTCGGGCGGGGCAGGTGGACGACGACGGGCGTTGCGCCCTCGATCGGCGCACCGGGACGGGCGCGCGGCCCCATGATCCTACGGCACCTACCCGCGGCACCCGCGCGACTGCGAGCGCAGCCACCCCCGGCAACGAGGGCCTCGCCGGTCGGGTGCTCGGTCGGGTGCTCGGTCGGGATGGCGGGATTCGAACCCACGACCTTCCGCTCCCAAAGCGGACGCGCTACCAAACTGCGCCACATCCCGTGACACCGTGAAGCCTAGTCGGGCTCGCACACGAGGGTGCCGCCCGGACCGCGAAGCCGGGTGCCCAGCAGCGATCGGCGCCTGGGAGCCGTTACCCTTGGTCCGCCGTCCTACGGGACGTTGCGGGCGTAGCTCAATGGTAGAGCTCCAGCCTTCCAAGCTGGTCATGCGGGTTCGATTCCCGTCGCCCGCTCCACAACGAAGGCCCAGGTCAGGTGCGTATCCCGACCCGGGCCTTCGGCATGTACTGGTGTCGGCACGACCGCCGTGCGACCCACGTGCGACTAGCCCGCTTTCTCGGACGTCCCACACTCGCTGTCGCCCTCCCCCGCCGAGGCGAGTTTGCGCTCTCGCTCGTGCTCGCCGATCAGGGCCCCGATCGCATAGGCGATCTTCTGATCGGCTGCCGCCGTCTTGTGCTGGTAGATCAGCGCAGCACGCATGCTGTCGTGCCCCATCCGGGTCATCAGATCCCGCACCGATCGAAGCGGCGAGCATGTTCCCGGTATGACGAAGGTCGTAGAAGTGAAGACCCGGGACGCCCAACGCCTTGACGTACTCGGCCCACCCGACGCGCTTGTTGAAGTTGTTCCGCTGGAACGGCCCGCCCTTGTCCCCCGTGAAGACCAGCGCCTCCAAGCCCGGAGCCACCTTCTCCGACAGGGGTCCGCGTTCTACGCTAGCCGCGGGACTGACCAACACACCTGGTCGAAATCCCATAGCCCGAGCCTCCACCAGACCGAGGGCGGCTCACCGTGGCCTGCAGCGGACGAGGACTGGGGGCCGCGTTCGCTGCTCACAAATGAAGGGGTTGATCCTCGGTGAGTGTTCTGATCGTCTTCAACCGGCAGCCGTACGACGGGACCGACGTGACCTGGAACGGGCTACGGCTGGCCGAGAGGTTGCACGAGGAAGGCCATGAGGTGCGCTTGTTCCTGATGAACGATGCGGTGGACCTCGCCAGGGATCTCTGCCAGCCTCCGCAGGGATACGACCAGGATCTGTCAGCGATGCTCCGAGACCTCATCGTCGACGGGATCACGGTCAGGGTCTGTGGCACCTGTATGGCCCGGTGCGGGCTCTACCGAAACCACCCGTACTCCGACGGGGCCCACACGTCCACGATGGCGGAGCTGGCTGAGTGGGTGACCAGCAGCGACAAGATGCTGACATTCTGAACCACCACGAGCGACCAACCTGATCACATCGGACTACAGCCACGATCCGCGCCCACCTCATCGCCGTCCCTGCCTGCTGGGCCAACAGCGGGCCGTTGGCCCCGGCCTCAACGGGTCGCTCCAGGCCACTCCCCGCCCCGCCTCCCAGCAATGAGTCCCCTGGTCAACCCCGGTTCCGGCAACTTCCAAGCTGGCCATGCGGGTTCGATCCCCGTCGCCCGCTCCCGGCACCACCTGGCCGCGGACCCGTGGGAGGGTCCGGCGCGACGGCCTCAGCACCCATCAATCGGACGGCGCACATGAACGACACGCTGCGAGCGGGCGACCGCATCGTGCTGACGGGCGACTCCATCACCGACTGGGGCCGTGACCGCGGCCGACCCGGACAGCCTGGGACACGGCTACGCCGGCATCGTCGCCGCACTGCTGGGCGCACGGCACCCCGAGCTCGGCCTGACGTTCGCCAACCGCGGCGTCGGTGGCGACACCTCGGACCTGCTCCGCGCTCGTTGGGCGGATGACGTGCTGTCCCTCGAGCCGACCGTGATCTCGGTGCTGGTCGGGATCAACGACACCTGGCGCCGCTACGACGAGGGCGCCACCACGAGCGCGCAGACGTACGAGGAGAACTACCGGGCCGTGCTCGACGCCGCCGTCGCCCGCGGCGTGCGACGGTTCGTGCTGATCGAACCGTTCCTGGCCCCGGTCAGTCGGGACCAGGAGCTGTGGTGGGACGATCTGGCGCCCCGGATCGCCGTCGTGCAGCGCCTGGCAGCCGAGTACGAGGCGGTACTGGTGCCGGCCGCCGACGTCTTCCGCACCGCCGCCGCCAGGGCCACGGCACAGCAGTGGTGCGCCGACGGTGTGCACCCGACCACCGCCGGGCACGGCCTCCTGGCACAGGCGTGGCTGGCTGCCGTCGAGGGTGCGCCGCCATCGTAGGGGACCGGCACGGCAGGGGCCCGCCACGTCTGCCCTGCCATGCCTGCCCTGCCTGCCGTTGGCACACCGCCTGTTGCCTCATGTCAATACCTCCGCGGGGGCTACCGTTGCATCTCCCGTGCGGTGCGGCTACCGTCAGCGGCGTCGGACGTCCAGGGAGGAGATGCGCGTGACCGTCACCGCCATCTTCACCTGCCGTACCTGCCACTGTCTGTAGAGCGCTGGCTCCCCCGCGGCCGTCGTCGGCCGCCCCTGCCGCTCCCGCCAGCGCTCCCCGCCCCGCCACCGAGGCTTCCCCACCGGGGAATGCCGATGCCCCACGCACGGTTGGCGCCAGCGGCGATCCCCTTCAGACCGAGACGAGGAATCATGACCCGCATCTACGACGACGTGACCGCCCTGGTCGGCAACACGCCCTTGGTCCGCCTGAACCGCGTGACCGAGGGCGCAGGGGCGACGGTCGCCGCCAAGCTGGAGTTCTACAATCCCGCCAATTCGGTCAAGGACCGGATCGGGGTGTCCATCGTCGATGCCGCCGAGGCGTCCGGTGAACTGCCGCCGGGGGGAACGATCGTCGAGGCCACCTCCGGGAACACCGGGATCGCGCTGGCCATGGTCGGTGCGGCACGCGGCTACGACGTCGTGCTCACCATGCCGGAGACGATGTCGAAGGAGCGCCGGGCGCTGCTGCGGGCCTTCGGTGCGGAGCTCATCCTCACCCCGGGCTCCGAGGGGATGAAGGGCGCCGTGCACCGCGCCGAGCAGATCGCGGCGGAGCGCCCGGGGGCGGTCCTCGCGCGCCAGTTCGCCAACGAGGCCAACCCCGCCATCCACCGGACCACCACCGCGGAGGAGATCTGGGCCGACACCGACGGCCAGGTCGACATCTTCGTGGCCGGCATCGGCACCGGCGGGACCATCACCGGCGTCGGGCAGGTACTGAAGGAGCGCAAGCCGGGGGTGCAGGTCATCGGGGTCGAGCCCGCCGAGTCCCCGATCCTGAACGGTGGCCGGCCGGGCCCGCACGAGATCCAGGGCCTCGGGGCGAACTTCGTCCCCGAGATCCTGGACAGGACGGTCTACGACGAGATCATCGACGTCGACGCCGACACCGCCATCCGGGTGGCCCGGGACAGCGCCAAGCGCGAAGGCCTGCTGGTCGGCATCTCCTCCGGTGCCGCGATCCACGCGGCCGTCCAGGTGGCGCATCGGCCGGAGAACGCCGGGAAGCTGATCGTGGTCATCGTGCCGTCGTTCGGCGAGCGCTACCTGTCCTCGGTCCTCTACGCCGACCTGATGGACTGAGCCATGGGACGCCTGCAACGCTTCCTCGCCGTGCTCCGGGAAGACCTCGAGGCGGCCCGAACCCGCGACCCCGCAGCACGCTCGGCACTCGAGGTCGCACTCGGGTACCCGGGCGTGCACGCCGTCTGGTCCCACCGGATCGCCCACCGGATGTGGCGCGAGCCGGGGCTCCGGCTGCCGGCCCGCCTGCTCTCCCAGCTGACCCGCTTCGCCACCGGGGTCGAGATCCATCCGGCTGCCCAGATCGGTCGCCGGCTGTTCATCGACCACGGGATGGGCGTGGTGGTCGGCGAGACCGCCATGGTCGGCGACGACGTCGTGCTCTTCCACGGATCCACGCTCGGGGGGACGTCGATGAAGCACGGCAAGCGCCACCCGACCCTCGGCGACAACGTGGTGGTCGGCGCGGGCGCGAAGGTGCTCGGCCCGGTGTGGATCGGCGACGGTGCCCGGATCGGCGCGAACGCGGTGGTGGTCAAGGACGTCCCGGCCGGCGCCGTCGCGGTGGGCGTGCCGGCTGTGGTCCGGCCCGGCCCCGGCTCGCGCGCGGCCTACCTGGCGGAGGACCCCGCGATCTACATCTGAGGCGCTGCTGGACACCACCGCGGTGCACCCGCGGCCAGGCGATGCTCGCCGTGCCGGACTGAACACGACCGAGGAGGACATCGCGTGACCGATCGCGAGTGGGGTTTCCGGACCAGGGCGCTGCATGCCGGTGGCGTCCCGGACGCCACGACCGGCGCCCGGGCGGTCCCGATCTACCAGACGACCAGCTTCGTCTTCACCGACACCGCGGACGCCGCGAACCTCTTCGCGCTACGGAAGTCCGGGAACATCTACTCCCGCATCGGCAACCCGACAGTTGCGGCGCTCGAAGAGCGGATCGCCTCGCTGGAAGGCGGCATCGGAGCGGTCGCGACGGCGTCGGGCATGGCTGCGGAGTTCATCACGTTCGCCGCCCTGGTCGGCGCGGGCGACCACGTGGTCGCCTCGGCGGCGCTGTACGGCGGCACGGTCACCCAGCTCGACGTGACCCTGCGCCGGTTCGGCGTCTGCACGACCTTCGTGCCGGGCACCGACCCGGCCGACTACGCAGCGGCGATCCGGCCCGAGACCAAGGTCGTCTACGCAGAGGTGATCGGGAACCCCTCCGGCGAGATCGCCGACATCGCCGGTCTGGCCGAGGTGGCGCACGCGGCCGGGGTACCGCTGGTGATCGACTCGACCCTTGCCACGCCGTACCTGTGCCGGCCGATCGAGCACGGCGCGGACATCGTCATCCACTCGGTCACCAAGTTCCTCGGCGGGCACGGCACGACGCTGGGCGGCGTGGTGGTGGAGAGCGGGCGGTTCGACTGGGGGAACGGGAGGTTCCCGGCGATGACCGAGCCAGTCGCCTCGTACGGCGGGGTGCGCTGGTGGGAGAACTTCGGCGAGTACGGGTTCCTCACCAAGCTGCGCAGCGAGCAGCTCCGCGACATCGGTCCGGCCCTGTCGCCGCAGTCGGCCTTCTACCTGCTGCAGGGCGTCGAGACCCTCCCGCAGTGGATGGACGCGCACCTGGCCAACGCCCGCGCCGTCGCGGAGTGGCTCGAGGCAGACCCCCGGATCGGCTACGTCAACTGGGCGGGGCTTCCCTCGCACCCCCACCACGAGCGGGCGGCGCGGTACCTGCCCGCCGGCCCGGGCGCGGTCTTCGCCTTCGGGGTGCGCGGCACCGACACAACTCCCGGCCGCCGCGCGGGGCAGGTGTTCATCGAGTCCCTCGAGCTGGCCAGCCACCTCGCGAACGTCGGCGACGCCCGGACACTGGTGATCCACCCGGCGTCCACCACCCACCAGCAGCTGTCCGTCGGGCGGCTCACGGCCGCGGGGGTTCCCGAGGACCTGATCCGGATCAGCGTCGGGCTGGAGGACGTCGCGGACATCCTGTGGGACCTGGACCAGGCCCTCACGGCGGCGGTGGGGCCGGCCGAGGCATTCGCCTCGACCCCGACCCCGGCGTCCCGGACGGAGGTGACCGGATGAGCTTCATCGCTCCCCACGACATCGGTCCCGCCGGTGACGCCTGCGCCGTCCCGGCGGTCACCCCGCCGGGGCGCACATGGGTCGGGCCGAACACCTCCGAGCGCCTGGCGATCCTGCGCCGGACGAAGACGATCGCCATCGTCGGCGCCTCGGCGAACCCCGCCCGAGCCAGTTACTTCGTCGCCACCTACCTGCTCGCGTCGTCGCCGTACGAGGTCTACTTCGTCAACCCGCGGGCAACCGAGATCCTCGGCCACCGGGTGTACCCGTCCCTCGCCGCCCTGCCGGTGGTCCCGGACCTGGTCGACGTGTTCCGCCGGCACGACGACCTGCCGGCGGTGCTCAAGGAGACGCTCGCCGTCGGGGCCCGGACGCTCTGGCTGCAGCTCGGCTCCTGGCACGAAGAGGTAGCCCGGCTCGGTGCGGCGGCCGGCCTGGAGGTCGTGATGGACAGGTGCGTGAAGATCGAGCACGCCAGGTTCAGCGGCGGGCTGCACCTGGCCGGCTTCGACACCGGGGTGATCAGCTCACGCCGGTCCCTGCGCTGACCCGCTGACCCGCTGCCTGCTCAGGCCTCCGGCCACCACACCGCGCGTCGGACGACCACACGCGCGCCGACGTCGTCGGGCTGCTCGTCGTCGGTCAGTGGGCAGCCCTCCTCGCGAAGCCGGGCGAGGGCCGCGGCGCGCAGCCGTGCCGGCGGCTGCCCCGCTGCGTTCACCACCCGCCACCAGGGCACCCCGCCGCCGGCGAGCGCCATCACCTGGCCGACCTGCCGAGCGCCCCCTCGACCGATCCGGTCGCGCAGCACCTCGGCGATGCCGCCGTAGGTCATCACGCGCCCAGGCGGCACGTCGGCCACGAGGTCGAGCACCGCTTCGAGGTAGTCGTCGTCCATCAGTCGCGGCGGAGCAGCAGGAGCGCGCGATCGTCGTTGTCACCGGCTCGAACCCCGGCGATCACCGCGTCGGCCCCGCCGCTCCGGGTGGCGATGTACCGCTCCGCCTCGCCCATCAACCGGTCGATGCCGAGCTCGACGTCGGTGCCCGGGGTCTCCACCAGGCCGTCGGTATAGAGCATCAGCGTGTCACCGGGTTCCAGCACGCCCTCGTGAACGGCGAACGTCGGCGCCTCGACGACCCCCAGGGCCGGCCCGCCCGTGGTGTCGAGGGGCTCGATGAGCCCCGACCCGGCGTGCATGTGCACCGCCGGCGGATGGCCGGCCGTCGACACCATGAAGACCCCGGTGTCCAGCCGGACCGCAACGTGCACTGCCGTGGCGAAGCCCTCCGGCCAGTCCTGGGCGAGCAGGTACGCGTTCGCGGCGGGCAGGAACCGCTCTGCATCCATGGTGCCGAGCAACCCACCGAACGCCCCGGACAGCAGCAGCGAGCGCACGCCGGCGTCCTGGCCCTTGCCGGAGACATCGACCAGCACGATCTCCAGCAGGGTGCCGCAACTGCTGCGCGAGGCGACAACGAAGTCACCGGAGAAGGCCTCCGCGAAGGCGGACCGCACCACGCTGTCGACCCGCCAGGGCGGGGGCAACGGCGGGATGCGGCCGTGCGCGACGAGCCGGTCGCGCAGGTCGACGAGCATCAGGTCGCTTGCCGCACCCTGCAGACCCAGCCGGCCCCGGCTCCGGACGAAGAGCAGGGCAGCGAGGATGCCCGCTCCGAGCACCAGCAAAGCGCCCGGCTCGAACTCGGCGAGCCCGCTCGCCTCGAGGCCGATCACCTGAGCCAGCAGGGCCGCGCTGAGCACGATCATCCCCGGCAGCTTCAGCCCGAAGACGCCGAGCAGCACGATGAACAAGGTGGTGGCCGGGGTCACCCAGTGCGGCTGGACCATCATGCCCAGAGCAACCAGCACCGACATCGACACCAGGATCACGGTCGCGGTGACCTGACGCGCCATCAGCTTGCGGCGACGCACGACGTCGGTCCAGCGCAGCCTGCGTGCGAACATCGCCCGTCCGCGACGCAACCTCGACGTGGGTGAGGACGTGGTGGTCACCGGGCGAGGCTATCCCGCGCAGGACTGTGCGAGGAGATGATCGGGCGCCCCAGGTGCCGCAACCGGACCGCAACAGCTGCGGTCCACCGCACCGCCGTCCAGATCCGCCAACGGTGCGCTCCGCCGGTCCGCGCGAAGACCCTTGCCCATCCACGCCGCCGACCCGGCACGATGAGCACCATGACCCCCCTGCCTGCCGGCTACCGCACCGTCGAGGTACCCCAGTCCCGCCACCGCGATCTGCTCGTCCTTAACACCTGGGCATTCCCGAAGGCGGTGACCGAGGATCAGCTCGAGGCCCTGCCCATGTCGGTGACCGAGGATCAGCTCGAGGCCCTGCCCATGTCGGTGACCTGGGACCGTACCCGCGGCGTCGAGACCGATGACGGCGAGCTGGTCGCCTTTCACGGCTCCTACCCGTACCAGCAGTTCCCGGTGCCGGGCGCGCGCACCGCGGTGTCCGGGCTGACCTGGGTCGGCGTGCACCCCGCGCACCGTCGCAGGGGACTGCTCAGCTCGATGATCGACTACCACTTCACGCGGAGCCTCGACCGCGGTGAGGCGGTGTCCGCCCTGTTCGCCGCCGAGCCCGCGATCTACGGACGGTTCGGCTACGGGCTGGCCGCCAGCGACCTGCGGATGAAGATCCCCCGCGGCGCCGCGCTGCGGGACGTCCCCGGCGCCGACGGGCTCCGGGTGCGGCTCGAGCGCCTCGACCCCGACCGACACGGACCCCTCATGCAGGCGGTGCACGAACGGGTGGATCGGCCCGGCTGGGTCACCCGGCACACCCCCGAGCAGCTCGCCGCCTACGTGTCCGACCCGGAGTACTGGCGGGACGGTGCGGAGTCGCTGCGGATCGCCGTGGTGTCGGCGGACGGCACGGACGAGACCGCGCTCGGCTACGCCCTGTTCCGGCGCAAGAGCTCCTGGCAGGACGCCGGACCGCGCGGCATCGTCAACGTCCGGGAGGCCGTCGCGCAGGACGCCGCGACCGCCCGGGCGCTGTGGGGCGTGCTGCTGGACCTGGACCTGATGGCGACCGTCGAGACCTGGCTGCTGGCCCTTGACGACCCGCTGTGGTTCCTGCTGGTGGACCCGCGCGCCGCGCAGCCGCGGATCTCGGACAACCTGTGGATCCGTCTGCTGGACGTCCCGACCGCCCTGGCCGCCCGCCGCTACACCGCTCCGGTGGACGTGGTGCTCGAGGTCACGGACGAGCGGCTGCCGGCCAAC
Source organism: Actinomycetales bacterium (assembly GCA_038204895.1). Lineage (GTDB taxonomy): Bacteria > Actinomycetota > Actinomycetes > Actinomycetales > Cellulomonadaceae > Actinotalea. The sequence continues at coordinate 32,858 of JBBRCL010000015.1, forward strand.
GCCGGTCGATGGCGCCTGGTCGGCGGTGCCGACGGGGCGCAGGTCACTCGCGCGGACGCGTCCGCCGACCTGAGCATCGACGTGCGCGAGCTGGGCTCGGCCTACCTCGGCGGCGTCTCACTCGCCGCGCTGGCAGATGCCGGGCTGGTCGCCGAGCACACACCCGGCGCACTGCGGCAGGCGGCCGTCGCGTTCGGCTGGCCGGTGCAGCCGGTCTGCTCCTGGATCTGGTGAGCCTCAGCGCCGGTTCTCGTACGCGGCGACCTGGTCGATCCGTCGCTGGTGGCGTGCGTCGCCGCTGAACGGCTCGGCCAGGAACGCCTCGACGATGGCCGTCGCGTCGTCGACCGAGTGCTCGCGCGCCCCGATGGCCAGCACGTTCGCGTCGTTGTGCGCGCGGGCCAGGACGGCTGTCCTCGTGTTCCAGGCCAGCGCGGCCCGGACGCCCCGCACCTTGTTCGCGGCGATCTGCTCACCGTTGCCGGAGCCACCGATCACCAGTGCGACGCTGCCTGGTTCTACGACCACCGCCTCGCCTGCCGCGATGCACACGGCCGGGTAGTCGTCGTCGGGTTCGTAGGCCAGGGCGCCGTGGTCGACGACGTCGTGCCCCGCCGCCCGGAGGTGCTCCATCAGGTGCACCTTGAGCTCGAAACCCGCGTGGTCGGCGGCGATGTGGATCCGCATGCGCCCATTCTGCCTCAGCGGGCGACGTCCGTCAGACGGACTCGCGCCGGGTGAGCTGCGTCGGCAGGATGCGCTGGACCGGTGGGGCGTCCGGGTCGGCGATCCGGTCGAGCAGGACCTCCACCATGAGCTGGCCCATCTCCTCCAGCGGCTGCCGGACGGACGTCAGCGGCGGGCTGGCCGTCGTCGCGAGGATGGAGTCGTCGTAGCCGACCACCGAGACGTCGGCGGGGACTCGGCGCCCGCTGGCGGCGAGCACCTTCAACGCCCCGGTGGCCATCAGGTCGGATGCGACGAACACTCCGTCGAGGTCCGGCTCGGCGGCGAGCAGGCGGGCCATCGCGTTGGCGCCGCCGTCGGCGGTGAAGTCCGCGTAGGCCGCCTGCGGGACCGGCATCCCGTGCTCGACCAACACGTCACGCCAGCCCGCGAGGCGGTCCACCGCGACACCCATGTCCAGTGGCCCCGCGATGGTGCCGATGGTGCGCCGACCGGCGGCGACCAGCTCCTCGGTGGCCAGCCGGGCTCCGCCGTAGTTGTCGACGTCCACGTAGGAGTGCACGTTCGGGTCGGAGTCGACGGGCCGGCCCAGGTACACCACCGGGACGGTCGTGTCCCCGAACAGCCCGGGCAGGTGCGTGCTGTGCGCCTCGAGGATCACCAGGGCGCCGTCGACGTGGCTGCCGTCGAGGTAGCGGCGCAGGGCTTGGTCGTCGTCGGGCTGCCCGGCGAGCAGCAGGACCAGCTGGATCGAGTGCCGCGCCACGGCGGCCGTCGCCCCCCGCAGCGGCTGGGCGAAGAACGAGTGCGGCAGCTCGGCGAGGTCGCGCTCGGTCAGGACCAGACCGATCGAGTCGTGCCGCCCGCGGGCGAGCGACCGGGCCGCCGGGTTGGGCCGGTAACCGAGCTCGGCGACGGCGCGGCGGACCGCGTCGGCGGACGCCGACCGGACCGTCGGCACGCCGTTCAGCACGCGGGACGCAGTCGCCCGGGAGACACCGGCGGCAGCGGCGACGTGCTCGAGCGTCACCGCGCCACGGCGCGCCGTCTGCACCTGCTGCACCCGCTCATCGTGGCAGATGCCGGCGCGCCCAGGTGGTCATCCGGGCGACCTGGCAGAAAGCGCTCTCTCTCGCGCCGGCCCGCACAGCGGGAGGCTCGGAGCCGACCCGGCGTGGCGGAATCTGGTCGTAGCGGCGACGTCCCGCCGTCCCGTATCGTCTGGGTGAGGCACCGCAGAGAGCGCTCTCTCCGGGGCTGCACACGGGGTACCGCCGAGGCACCGCGGCCGCCCCGTCCGCACACGATGGCGGCGACGCGCCGCAGGTGGAAGGCAATGTCGATGGCCCTGACGACGAGTGCACAGACCCGCGTGGACTCCCTGCTCGCCCGGATGTCGCCGAGCCAGAAGCTCGCTCAGCTGGTCGGCGCCTGGATCGGGATCGACGCCACGACCGGTGCCGTCGCTCCGGCCCAGAACGAGAACATGCCGACGAGCCCCGACTGGGAGACGCTGGCCGCGAGCGGCCTGGGGCACCTGACCCGCCTGTACGGCACCCGGCCGCTCGACCCGATGGAAGGGCGCGCCGCCCTCCGGCGGATGCAGTCGGACCTGCGCGCACAGACCGGCGTCGGCGCGATCGCCCACGAGGAGTGCCTGACCGGCGTGGCCACCTGGGGCGCGACCACGTTCCCGTCCCCGCCGGCCTACGGCGCCACCTGGGACCCCCGGCTGATCGAGCAGGTCGGTGCCGCCATCGCGGAGTCGATGCGCGCGCTCGAGGTGCACCAGGGGCTCGCCCCGCTGCTCGACGTGGTCCAGGACGCTCGGTGGGGTCGTGTCGAGGAGTGCTTCGGCGAGGACCCGTACCTGGTCGGGACTCTCGGTGCCGCGTTCGTCAGGGGTCTGGAGAGCGGCGGCATCGTCGCCACCCTCAAGCACCTCGTCGGCTATTCCGCCTCCCAGGGTGGCCGCAACCTCGGGCCCGTGCACATGGGGGAACGGGAGCTCGCCGAGGTGCTGCTCTACCCCTTCGAGGTCGCGCTGCGCGAGGGCGGTGCCCGCGCCGTCATGCCGTCCTACTCCGAGATCGACCAGGTGCCGGTGCACGGGGACCGGGCGATCCTGACCGACCTGCTCCGCGACGAGTGGGGGTTCTCCGGGACGGTCGTCGCCGACTACTTCGGCGTGAACTTCCTGCAGACCCTGCACGCGGTGAGCGACGGGAAACGCACCTCCGCCGAGCGCGCCCTGCTCGCCGGGGTCGACGTCGAGCTGCCGAACGCCGACTGCTACCCGGCCCTTGACACCGACGTGACCCCGGAGGTCGCGGCCGCGATCGACCGGTCCGTGCGCCGGGTCCTGCGGCTCAAGGCGGACCTCGGCCTGCTCGACGAGCCCGGCGACCTCCCCCAGGGACCCATCGACCTCAACCCGCCGGCGCACGCCGCACTCGCCCGCCGGGTCGCCGAGGAGTCGGTGATCCTGCTCGCCAACGACGGCACGCTGCCCCTGGTCGCTCCGCGGCAGGTCGCCGTGATCGGGCCCAACGCCGACAGCGGCGCCGCCCTGCTCGGCGACTACTCGTTCACCAACCACGTCGAGGTGCATCACCCCGAGGTCGAGCCGGGCCTGGTCCTGCCGACGGTGCTCGACGCGTTGCGGACCGAGCTGCCCGACGCGACGGTCCGGCACGCCGTCGGCTGCGACGTCCGGGAACCCGGGCGCGACGGCTTCGCGGAGGCCACTGCCGCCGCCGCGGACGCCGACATCGCCGTCCTGGTGATGGGCGACCGTTCCGGGCTCTTCGGGCGCGGCACGGTCGGTGAGGGCTGCGACGTCGACTCCCTCGACCTGCCCGGCGAGCAGCGGGCGCTGGTCGAGGCCGTGCTGGGCACGGGCACCCCGGTGGTCCTCGTCCTGGTCAGCGGCCGGCCGTACGCCCTGGACTGGGCCGTCGGGACCTGCGCCGCGATCGTGCAGGCATGGTTCCCCGGGCAGGACGGCGCCGCAGCCGTCGCCGCGGTGCTGAGCGGCCGGATCAACCCGTCGGGTCGCAGCACCCTGTCCTTCCCCCGGTCTGCCGGGATGCAGCCGATGACCTACCGGCACGTCCGACTCGCCGGAAAGGCGGCCGTGACGAACCTCGACCCGACCGCCGTCTTCGGGTTCGGGCACGGCCTCACGTACACCTCCTTCAGCCACACCGACCTGCGGCTGAGCACGGACACGATCGCCACCGACGGCACCGTCGAGGTGGCCGTGCGGGTGACCAACACCGGCGACACCGCCGGTGCGGAGGTGGCACAGCTCTACCTGCACGACGTCGTCGCACCGGTCACCCGACCGGAGATCGCCCTCCTCGGCTACGCCCGGGTGCCGCTGGAGCCGGGCGAGTCGACCGACGTCACCTGGACCGTGCACGCCGACCGCCTCGCCTGGGTCGGCGTCGACCGGTGCTGGACGGTCGCGCCGCACCGCGCGGCCCTGTCGGTCGGTGCGTCGTCGACGGACCTGCGGCTCACCGGCCACCTGGCGGTCATCGGGCCGGAGCGCAGGCTGGGTCCGGACCGGGTCCTGGTCACCGAAGTGCGGATCGGCTGAACCGAGCCCGTAGCCTGGCCCGATGACGACCTCCCCCGCCCGCACCGGGCTGCGCAGCGGCATCGACACGTCCAGCCTCGACCCGGCCGTACGACCGCAGGACGATCTGTTCCGGCACGTGAACGGACGCTGGCTGGCCGAGCACGAGATCCCCGCCGACCGCGCGATGGACGGCGCGTTCCGCCTGCTGCACGACCAGGCCGAGGAGCACGTCCGGGCCATCATCACCGAGCTCGGTGAGAACGCTTCCGCGGACGGCGGCACGCCAGCTGCTCAGGTCGGCGCGCTCTACGCCTCGTTCATGGACACCGAACGGGTGGAGGCGCTCGGCCTTGACCCGATCCGCCCCGAGCTCGAACGGATCGCCGCCGCCGCCGACCGGGTGGAGCTCGTCACCGTGCTGGGTGACCTGCAGCGCACCGGCGGCGCGGGCGCCGTCGGGTTCTGGGTGGACAACGACGCGAAGGACCCCGAGCGGTACGTCGTCTTCCTGCACCAGGGAGGCCTTGGGCTGCCGGACGAGGCGTACTACCGCGAGGACACGTACGCGGCCGTGCGCGAGCAGTACCGCCCGCACGTCGCGCGGATGCTCGCCCTCTCCGAACTCACCGAGGCTGCCGCCGACGCCGCTGCGGACCTCGTGGTCGACCTGGAGACCCGTCTGGCCGCCCACCACTGGGACGTCGTCCGGGACCGCGACGCGGACCTCACCTACAACCCGATGACCCTCGCCGAGCTGGCAGCACGCGCACCGGAGTTCGACTGGCACGCCTGGGCCACCGCCCTCGGCACCCCCGACGGCGCCCTTGACCAGCTCGTGGTCCGCGAGCCGGACTTCGCGGTCGGCTTCGCGCGCGCCTGGGCCGAGCTGCCGATCGAGCAGTGGCAGGCCTGGCTGCGGTACCACCTGGTGTCCGCCCGCGCCCCGTACCTGCACGACGCCGTCGTGCTGGCGAACTTCGACTTCTACGGGCGCACCCTCACCGGGGCGACCGAGCTGCGCGACAGGTGGAAGCGCGGCGTCTCGCTCGTCGAGGGCGCCCTTGGCGAGGCCGTCGGGCAGGTCTACGTGTCCCGGCACTTCCCGCCCGCGTACAAGGACCGGATGGTCGAGCTGGTGGACACGCTGATCGCGGCGTACCGCGAGTCGATCACCGCTCTTGACTGGCTCGGCGAGGAGACGAAGGCGAAGGCCCTGGCCAAGCTCGACACGTTCCGGCCGAAGATCGGCTACCCGGAGCGCTGGAAGTCCTACCAAGGGCTCGCCGTCCGCCCCGACGACCTGGTCGGCAACGTGCGTCGCTCCGACGCCTACGAACACGACCGCGAGCTGCGCAAGATCGGCCGGCCGGTCGACCGCGACGAGTGGTTCATGACGCCCCAGACGGTCAACGCCTACTACAACCCGGGGATGAACGAGATCGTCTTCCCCGCCGCCATCCTGCAGCCGCCGTTCTTCGACCCCGAGGCGGAGGACGCCGCCAACTACGGCGGGATCGGTGCGGTGATCGGACACGAGATCGGGCACGGCTTCGACGACCAGGGCTCGAAGTACGACGGCGCCGGACGCCTCAAGGACTGGTGGACTGAGTCCGACCGCGACGAGTTCGAACGGCGGACCAGCGCCCTGGTCAGCCAGTACGCGGCGTTCTCTCCGGTGCAGCTGGGCGGTTCGCGGCATGTCAACGGCGACCTGACGATCGGGGAGAACATCGGCGACCTCGGCGGTCTGTCGATCGCCCTGAAGGCCTACCGGATCGCCCTGCGGCGACCGCTGGCCGAGGCGCCGGTGATCGACGGCCTCACCGGGGCGCAGCGGCTGTTCCTTGGCTGGGCCCAGGTGTGGCAGGCCAAGGGGCGCGACGAGGAGGTCATCCGTCGGCTGGCGACCGACGCGCACTCCCCGAACGAGTTCCGCTGCAACGGTGTGGTGCGCAACCTGGCCGAGTTCCACCAGACGTTCGACGTCGAGCCTGGCGACGCCCTGTACCTGCCGCCGCGGGAGCGGGTGCGGATCTGGTGACCTGCGGCTCAGCTCCGGCGCGCGGCGCCGGCGGTCACAGGATCGTGTAGCCCGCCTTCGCAACGGAGAAGCCCGCGCCGGTCGGGTTGTGCCGGCAGGTGGCGCCGTTGCGCGAGCTGTGACAGGTCATCTCACCGATCGTGGAGGCCTGGCCGTACTCGAGCACGGTCGCACCCTCCGAACGAGGTGGCACGGCGTCGACGCAGGGCAGGCTGGCCCCCTCCGCCGCGGTGACCGAGAACACCGACCCGACGGTTCCTGTGCACGCGGCGGTGGGCGTCGGGGCGGCATAGCTGAACTGACCGATGGCGCAGGTGGCCGACGTCTCCGTCATCGAGCACCAGATGTTGCCGCTGGGCAGCACGAACTCCGTCAGTGCCTGGTTGTCGGCCGGGATGGTCGGAGCGGTCTGCTCGGGCGTCGACTCCGGCTCGGACGTCGACGCCGACGACGCTGCGGGTTCGGCCCTCGGCGTCGGCGGGTTGTTCACCACCTGCATCACCATCAGGACGAGGAAGGTGAAGAGCAGGATCGCGTCGACCACCAGGAAGGTGGTCATGCGCGGCCCCAACGCGGCGAGTTCACCCGGACGGCGTGCCTGTGGGAGCTCCCCACGACCTGCCATCTGTTCTCCTCCTCGCCCTACCACCGACGGAAGCATGACACGGCGGAACGGGTCACGCGAGGCCGCCGACAGCCAGGGACGCCCCGGGCACCCGTCGAGCCGGCGCTGCTCCCAGAGGGCTGCCTCGCCGGCCCGGCGGCCGTGACGTGGCAGGATCGCGGGAACATCGCCGATCGCGAGGAGCCCTTCTGTGCCCGCAGAAAACCTGACGCGCGCCGAGGCGCACGACCGCGCCGCCGTCGTCCAGGTCGAGTCCTACGACGTCGTGCTCGACCTGACGACCGGACCGGACACGTTCGCGTCCAGCACGGTGGTGTGGTTCGACGCGACACCGGGTGCCGGCACCTTCATCGACCTGATCGCCCCCCGCGTGCACACCGTCGAGCTCAACGGCCGAGAGCTGGACGTCGCCCATGTGGTCGCCGACTCCCGGATCGCCCTTGCCGACCTCGCGGAGCACAACGAGCTGCGGGTCGTGGCGGACTGCGCGTACATGACCACCGGTGAGGGCCTGCACCGGTTCGTCGACCCGGTGGACGGCGAGGTGTACCTGTACTCCCAGTTCGAGGTCGCCGACTCCCGACGCGTGTTCGCGGTCTTCGAGCAGCCTGACCTGAAGGCAGCCTTCCACTTCACCGTGACGGCCCCGGCGCACTGGACCGTGATCTCCAACTCGCCCACGCCCGCCCCGGTCGCCGTCCCCGATGGCGTCAACCGCAACGGCGGGCAGGACGCCGGCGCCGCAACGTGGTCCTTCGAGCCGACGCCACGCCTGGCGAGCTACGTGGCAGCCGTGATCGCCGGCCCGTACCACCGCGAGACGTCGGCGCTGACCAGCAGCGACGGGCGGACGATCCCGCTCGGCGTGCTGTGCCGGGCCTCGCTGGCCGGGCACCTGGACGCCGACAACATCGTGGACATCACGCGAGCCGGCTTCGCGTTCTACGAGGGCCTGTTCGGGATGGCGTACCCGTTCGCCAAGTACGACCAGGTCTTCGTACCCGAGTTCAACGCGGGAGCCATGGAGAACGCCGGGGCGGTGACGTTCCTGGAGAGCTACGTCTTCCGGTCCAAGGTGGCGGAGGCGACCGTCGGGCGGCGCGCCACGACGATCCTGCACGAGCTGGCGCACATGTGGTTCGGCGACCTGGTGACCATGCGCTGGTGGGACGACCTGTGGTTGAACGAGTCATTCGCCGAGTACGTGTCCACCCTGGCAACCGCCGAGGCGACCCGCTGGACCAGCGCCTGGACCACGTTCTCCTCGATGGAGAAGTCCTGGGCCTACAAGCAGGACCAGCTGCCGTCGACGCACCCGATCGTCGCCGACATCCGCGACCTCGAGGACGTCGAGGTCAACTTCGACGGGATCACCTACGCCAAGGGCGCCTCGGTGCTCAAGCAGCTGGTGGCCTGGGTGGGTCACGAGCAGTTCTTCGCCGGCGTCCGGGCCTACTTCGCCCGCCATGCCTGGGGGAACACCGAGCTGCGTGACCTGCTCGTCGAGCTCGAGCGGACCAGCGGACGTGACCTGCGGGCCTGGTCGGCGCTCTGGCTGGAGCGCCCCGGCGTCACCCTGCTGCGCCCGAACATGGAGACCGACGCCCACGACATCATCACCGCGTTCGAGGTGCTGCAGGAGGTGCCGGCCGAGCACCCCGTGCAGCGGCCGCACCGGCTCGCCGTCAGCGGGTACGACGTCGTCGCCGGGCCGGACGGCGAGGTGCGGCTCGACCGGGTGGTACGCGCCGAGCTGGACGTCAACGGTCCCCGCACCTCGGTGCCGGAGATGCTCGGCCGGAGCCGCCCGTCACTGGTGCTGGTCAACGACGACGACCTCGCCTACGCCAAGGTCCGGCTGGACGCCGACTCCCTCACCGTCGCGACCGAGCACCTGCACGCGTTCACCGACTCCCTGCCGCGCACCCTGGTGTGGGGGGCCGCGTGGGACATGACCCGCGACGGCGAGTGGGCCGCGCGCCGGTTCATCGACCTCGTGCTCGGCAACATCGCCTACGAGACGGACTCGTCGGTGGCGCTGGTGCTGCTGCGCCAGCTCACGACCGCGATCGACCTGTACGTCGCCCCGGCGAACCGGGCGACGACGTCGGCAGCGGCGGCCGACCGGCTCCGGGAGCTGGCCGGAGCCGCCCCGGCGGGCAGCGACGCGCAGCTGCAGCTGGTCAAGGCGTACGCCGCACGGGCGGCCACCCCGGCCCAGCTCGACGCCGTCGCGGGCTTCCTCGAGGAGACCGCACCCCTGTCCGGGCTCAGCGTCGACACCGACCTGAGGTGGGACCTGCTGATCTCACTGGTGGCGGGTGGGCGTGCCGACGAGGCCCGGATCGCCGCGGAGCTGGCGCGGGACGCCACCGCCTCTGGTGAGCGGGCCGCAGCCGCGGCGCGGGCCGCGATCCCGACGGCGCAGGCCAAGGCCGCCGCGTGGGCGGCCGTCGTGGACGCCGACGCCCTGAGCAACACCCTGCAGACCTCGACGATCGGCGGGTTCGACAGGGTGCACGACGTCGCCCTGCTCGAGCCGTTCGTCGAACCCTACTTCGAGGCGCTGGAGAAGGTCTGGACCTCGCGGACCAACGAGATGGCGCAGAACATCGTGGTGGGTCTGTACCCCACGCTGCTCACCGGGACCGAGATCGACCTGCTGGCGCGGACCGACGCATGGCTGGAGCAGCTCGGCGACCGCCACCCGGCCCTGCGCCGGCTGGTCGTGGAGAACCGCGACGGCGTGCGCCGAGCGCTGGCAGCGCAGGAGCGCGACCGGGCCTGACGGCGCTGGCGCCGAGCGATCAACACGCGACTTCCCCCCCGTCGCCGCCCAGACGAGCCTGGGCTCTTCACTATCGTTTGTCCCGGTCCACTCCCCACCCGGTCGGCCTCGACGTGACCCTCGCCAAGATCGCTGGCCGATCGGAGGTCGACCCCTGACCGTGCTGACCCACCGATGGCGGACCGAGGCGACGAGACGTGACCACGAAGTCCCGACGGCGGTCGCGCGTTGCCGCCGTCGGCCTCAAGGTCGTACTCCCTACCGCCGTCATGCTGATCGTCGCCGTCGTCATCTGCAGGGGAGCGACCACCGTGACGCTCCTGCTGCCCGCGTTGCGTGCCACGGCGGCGGCGGCGATGACGGTGACGGTGACGACCCCGGAGACGTGCACGGCGCACACGATGCAGGTCGTCGCCCACCCCGACGACGACCTGCTCTTCATGAACCCCGACATCCTGCGCGACATCGAGGCGGGGCACTGCGTGCGGACTGTGTTCGTCACGACGGGCGACGCCGCCCGCGACGACTCCCACTGGCCGCGCCGCGAGGAAGGGATCCGGGCCGCCTACCCGATCATGGCGGGGGCCGACGACGCATGGACGACGACGACTATCGCGATCGCCGGGAACGACCTCACGACGGTGACCCTCGACGCAGCCCCGGCGATCTCCCTCGTCTTCATGCGCCTGCCGGACGGGAACCGCCGCGGCACCGGCAACCGGATCCACGACTTCGAGAGCCTGAAGCGCCTGTGGGAGGGCGACATCCCGACCATCAGCACGGTCGACGGCACGGCGACCTACGACCGCGAGTCGCTGCAGCGGACCCTCACGGGGCTCATGGACGACTTCGAAGCAAGCACGGTCCGGACCCAGGACTGGACCATCGAGTTCGGCGCCAGCGACAACGCCGACCACACTGCGACGGCCTTGTTCGTCCGCGAGGCGGCTCAGATGTCCCCCACCGAGCACACCCTGGTGGCCTACCTCGGGTACCCGAGCTGGCGGCGTACCCCGAACGTGAGCGGCCACGACCTCGGCGTCAAGGCCGCCGCCATCGTCGCCTATGCCGCACACGACCCGAAGATGTGTGTCGAGCCGCAGTGCGTGGATGCGATCGTCGCCTCGATCCGTGCCGCGCGGCAGTACGTCGTCGCGATCGAGTTGCTCGGCGCCGTCGGGCCGCCCACGACCCTCGGACAGGTCCAGCGGCGCTGATCACCGGAGCACACCCCTGAGGGCGAGCACCTGCGCGAGCGCGCGGGCGACGTCGTCGGCGTCGGCGGGACGCAGCGACGCGAAGGCGACCACCAGGCCGGGCGCGGGCAGGTGCAGCGGGCCGGCCGCGACGACCGCGGACGCCAGGCCTCTCGCCCGCAGCACGTCCCGGGCCCGCACCGCCGCGACACCGTCGAGGTCGGCGAGGTAGACGTGCAGGCCGGCGGAGATCCCCGTGACGTGCACCTGTGGTGCATGCCGGGCGAGCGCGGCGAGCAGGGCGTCCCGGCGCGTCCGGTAGACCGATCGCACGCGCCGCACGTGCCGGTCGTAGGCGCCCGAGCTGATCATCCGGGCGAGGGCGACCTGGTCCACCACCGGGCTGCCGAGATCCGCCGCGGCCTTCGCGGCCACCACCGCGGCGCGCAGCCGCCGGGGCGGCACCACCCAGCCGAGCCGGAGCGCAGGGGCCAGGGGTTTGGACACCGAGCCGGCGAGCACGACGACGTCCGGCGCGAGCGCCTGCAGGACGCCGACCGGCTCGCGGTCGTACCGGAGCTCGGCGTCGTAGTCGTCCTCGACCACGACGAAGCCGTCGGCCCTGGCCCGGCGCACCAGGTCGTGGCGGCGCTGCGGCCCGAGCACGCACCCGGTGGGGTACTGGTGCGCGGCGGTCACCACGACCGCGTCGATGGCGCGCGGGAGGGCGTCGGTGATCAGGCCGTCAGCGTCCACCGGAACCTCGGCCACCGCCGCGCCGAGGCTGCGGAGCTGGTCGATCTGGCCGGGCGAGCCGGGACGCTCGACGGCCCATCTCGCCAGGCCCGCCCGGACCAGCAGGGCACCGACCTGTGCCACCCCGGCGACCACCACGACGTCGTCCGCGCCGACGTCTGCGCCCCTGGTGCGCCGCAGGTGTCCGGCGAGCGCCGCACGCAGCGCCGGGTGGCCGGCCGGCGGCGGGTACCCGAGGTCGCTCGCGGGCAGGTCGATGAGCACGCTGCGCACGTACCGGGACCACTGGGACCGGGGGAACAGGCTCAAGTCGGGCTGGCCGGGGCTGGGTTCGCGCCGGTCGGGTGGAGCGGTCGGCGGGTCGACGTCCCGCGGGCCCCACACGACGACGACGCCGGACCGCGGGTGGGTCGTGAGGTAGCCCTCGTCCACCAGCTGTTGGACCGCCTCGGTCACGGTGCCGCGAGCGAGGCCGAGAGCCGCCGCCAGGCTGCGCGCGCCGGGCAGGACCGTTCCGCGCGGCAGGGCGCCGTCGTGCACGGCACTGCGCACCGCGGTCCGCAGCCAAGCCACCCGGCCCCGGGCCGGCACAGGGCCCAGATGAAGGGCGAGCGCCTCCGGGCTCAGTCTCACTGGACCAGTGAACCGGACCAGAACTGGCCCTGTCAATCGGTCCAGTTGTGCACCTAGCGTCCAGGTCGTGATCTCCACACGGTCGGCAACGACCTCCTGCCTGCTGGCATCGGTCGCCGTCGGCGGGAGCATCGCCGTAACACCGTTCATCGCGAGCTACCCGGTTCTCGCCGGACAGGCGGGCCGCTACGCGCTCGCCGCGGTCGTGCTGCTCGTCGCGCTCCCCTGGCTCGACCCGGCGCGGGCCGGCTACCGGCTCACCCCGCAACAGATGGGCCGCCTGGTCCTGGCGGCTGCCACCGGCAGCGCCGGGTTCAACGTGCTGCTGGTTGCGGCCAGCGGGCAGGCCGACCCCGCCGCGATCGGGGCAGTGGTCGGCGCCTCGCCGGTCGTGCTCGCGATGCTCGGAGCGCCGCGGGCGGCCGGTCACCTGCCCCGGCCCCGCCCGCGCGTCGTCCTCGGTGCCACGCTGGCCGGCGTCGGGGTTGTCGTGCTGCAGGGCGCCGGGCACAGCACCGGGCTCGGGCTGCTGCTCGCCGTCGGCGTGCTCGCCTGCGAGGTCGCGTTCACGCTCGTCGCCGCGCCGTTGCTGCCCGTGCTCGGGGCAGCGCGGGTGTCCGCCTGGACCTGCGCTGCCGCCGCCGTCCTGCTCGCAGCGGGCGCGCTCGTCTCGCCCGAGCGCGTGCGCCCGCCGACGGTCGTCGAGGGCTCGACGCTGCTCTACCAGGCGGTGATCATGACGGCCGTGGCCTTCGTGCTCTGGTACCGCGGAGTCGCCCGCCTGGGTCCGGACCGATCCGGGGTGACCATGGCGGCGGCCCCGCTGGCCGCAGCACTCGTCGCGGCGATGGTGGGCACCGGGACACTGAGCACGCGGACCATCGCCGGCGCCGTCCTGGTCGGCGCCGGTGTGGCGGTCGCCGTCCGGACGCGAGACGCGGTCCGGATGCCCGAGGCCGACCTACCCCCGAAGGGCCGCGACCAGCGAGCGCAGCCGAGGGTTGTCGAAGAGGTCCTCGACCATCACCAGGCGCTGGGCGGAGTCCGCCAGCGGGACCTTCCAGTTGGGGTACTCGGTGTCGGTCCCGGGCTGGTTCTGGGCCCGACGCTCCCCCACCGCGTCAGCGAGCGACACACCGACCAGGACCGCGGGAGAGGCCAGCACCAGGCAGTGCATCGCCTCGATCACCTGCCGCTCGGAGGGATCCGCGCCCACCAGCCCGCGGCGCCTGAGCAGCTCGAGCATCTCGCTGCGTTCGGCCCAGGCGTCGGCTCGCACCGCCTCGACCGGCTCGGTGAGCAGGCCGAGCCGCTGGCGCAGCTCCACGTGCTCCCCGGCGAGGTAGCCGGCTGTCGGGGGCAGGTCGTGCGTTGTCACGGTGGCCAGCGTCAGGCGCCGGTACTGCTCCGGCGGCCGGAACCCGTCACCCTCCCGCTCGAACCAGAGCACCGAGGTGCTCAGGATCCCGCGGTCGCTCAGGTAGTCCCGCACCCACAGCTCGAGGGTGCCCAGGTCCTCACCGATCACGACGGCGTCGGCCAGGTACGCCTCCAGGCACAGGATCCCGATCAGCGCCTCGTGGTCGTACCGCACGTAGGCGCCGTCCCGGGCGCCGCAGCCCTCCGGGATCCACCACAGCCGGAACAGACCGATGATGTGGTCGATCCGGATGGCGCCGGCATGCCGCAGCACGGTGCGGAGCATCTCCCGATAGGGCCGGTACCCGGCCCGGGCCAGGGCGTCGGGGCGCCACGGCGGCTGCGACCAGTCCTGGCCCTGCTGGTTGTACATATCCGGGGGCGCCCCGACGAACACTCCCTGCGCCAGCACGTCGACCATCGCCCACGCGTCGGCGCCGTCGGGGTGCACGCCGACGGCCAGGTCGTGCATGATCCCCAACCGCATCCCGGCCTGCAGCGCGTCGGCCTGCGCGGCGGCGAGCTGCTCGTCCGCCACCCACTGCAGCCAGCAGTGCAGGGTGATCCGGTCGGCGAGCTCGGTCCGTAGCCGCTGCACGGCGCCGGAGTGCCGGTCCTGGACCTCGGGCGGCCACTCCTGCCCGCCGAAGTGCTCGGTCAGCGCGCACCAGGTCGCGAAGTCCTCCAGCCCCTCGCCCTGCTCGGCGCGGAACGCGTCGAAGCGGGCCTGCCGGGCACTGCTGCGCGGCGCCGCGAACACCACCTCGAGGGCAACCTTCTTGGCCTCCCAGACCGCATCCCGGTCGATCGGGCCGGGGTCGGTGCTCAGCGGCCGGGCGGCCTCGGCCTGCCACTCCACCAGGCTGCGCTCCGCGACGGGCAGGTACGCCGTCTCCGGGATCTCCTCGACCCGAAGGTAGATCGGGTTGACGAACCGCCGGGTGCTCGGCAGGTACGGCGACGGGGTGAGCGGAGTGACGGGTTCCGCCGCGTGCAGCGGGTTGATCAGCAGGAAGTCCGCTCCGGTGCGCCGCCCGGCAAGCCAGGCGACGTCGCGCAGGTCGGCCAGGTCACCGATCCCCCAGGACTGCTCGGACCGCACCGAGTACAGCTGCGCCATGAAGCCCCAGGCACGCCGCTCGTCCAGCCCCCGGACCAGTTGCAGCCGGTCCGGGGTGACAACGACAGCGCAGCGCGCGGCGGACTGGCCGCTCTCGGCAACCATGGTGTGCCAGCCGAGCGGCAGGTCGTCCGGCAGCTCGACGGTTGCCCGTCCGACCAGACGCCCGTCCACCGTGCGAGGTGCGACATAGACGTCGAGCTGGGCCAGCGGACGGTGCCCGCCACCGGACTCCCGGTCGAGCTCGATCCAGGCCTCCACCGGGGCGCCGTCGTCGACGTGTACCGCTACCCGCCCGACGGCGCCGGAGCGCAGCACCACCACGGGGGGCAGCATCCGCCGCCACACCTCGTTCTCGACGTTCTCCAGCGCAACGTCGACGCGCTCCGGCGAGGAGGCGTCAACTCCCAGCGCACCGAGCACTGCGACCAGGGTCGCCGTCGTGACGTACCGGTGGCCACCGCGGAAGTCCCAGTAGTCGGGCACGACCCCGTACCGCTCCGCCAGGGCGAGCAAAGGCATCGGTGCATCGGGCTCAGCCACGCTCCCGATCCTGCCAGAGCCTGAAGGGCCCGCACGCGCGGCGCTCGGGTGGAGTACCAAGTCGGGCGAACGCCGGGCGACGGCGCCGCCGCCCCACGACACCGCCTCCCGGTGGCCAGTAGCCTGCCAGGATGACACCCATCCCCGTTCCGCCCGTCCCTGACGAGGTCACCGAGAAGGCGGTCCGGTGGTTCGACTGGATCATCGGCGCGCCCCTGCAGACCCTGATCACGATCGCCGCCGCGATCGTCGCGCTGAGCATCGCCCGGTGGCTGGTCACCCGCACTGCGCGGTCCGCCGTCGCGGGTGGGTCGACGGTCCGGCGCAAGGCCAATGGACTGCTGATCCGTACCGGCGTCGCGGGCGGGAACTCGGACCCGCTGGCGATCGCCCGCCGGGTGCAGCGCGCCGAGACCATGGGGTCGGTGCTGCGCTCGACCGCCGCCCTGGTGATCGGGATCGTCGTGATCACCATCATCGCCAACATCAACGCCTGGGACCTGGGTCCGGTGCTGGCCTCGGCCGGCGTCCTCGGCGTGGCTCTCGGCTTCGGTGCGCAGACGCTCGTGAAGGATTTCCTGTCCGGGATCTTCATGCTGATCGAGGACCAGTACGGCGTCGGCGACGTGATCGACGTCGGGCAGGCCACCGGCATGGTGGAGGCGATCGGGTTGCGGGTGACCCAGCTGCGCGACCTCTCCGGGGTCCTGTGGTACGTGCGCAACGGCGAGGTGCTCCGGGTGGGGAACATGACCCAGGGCTGGTCCCGGGCGCGGCTGGAGCTCCTCATCCCGTACGACAGCGACGTCCAGCGGGCCACGCAGGCCATGCAGGACGCCGCAGCCGACATCGCCGAGGATGCCGAGCTGGCGCCCCTCCTGCTCGGCGACGCCGAGGTCACCGGCTTCGAGGACCTCAGTGCGGAGTCGGTGCGGCTGCGACTGATGATCAAGGTGGCGCCGGCCCAGCAGTGGGTGGTGCAGCGAGCCCTGCGCGGTCGGATCCGGGAGCGGTTCGCCGCCGCGAAGATCCCGCTCGCCCTGCCCCGCCGCGAGGTGGTCGTCGAGCGCGCGGGCTCCGGCGAGCGGGACCCGTCGGGCGAGCGCGACGGCTCGGGCGAGCAGGGGCTCTGAGCCTCAGCGCCAGCTCAGCAGGGCCTGGCCTTCCGCCACCCGGTCTCCGGGCTCGACCAGGATCGCGACGTCGTCGGGCTCGGCCTGCAGCGCCACCACCGGGCACAGGACCGAACGGTCCTTGATCCGGACGCACCGCGGCGACCACGCGAGCAGCGGCTGGCCGGCGAGCACCAGCTCGCCCTCCTCGACCGCAACGTCGAAGCAGGCAGTTGCCAGGTCCTCGGTGTCGACGCCGAGGTGCACCAGGACCGACCGGTCGGCGTCGACGGCCACCACCACCGCGTGCGGGTAGACGCTCACCATGCGGCCGCCCACCGGGGCCACCACAACGATCCGGACGGCTTCCTCCGCGTCCGGCTCATCGGGGAGGATCGCCAGGCCAGGGCCGATCATCAGGGCGGCGAACACCGGGTCAGGCACGTCGCACAGGGCAACGACGGTCCCGCTCATCGGTGCCACCACCTGCGTGGTGGAGCGCAGCTGACCCCTCATCGTCCCCCCCGTTACCGGCGATGCTGACGACACCATAGTCCCGGCGGCTCACGTCCAGTCCAGGACCGGAGCTCCCCGCTTCACCACGTCGCCCGGCCGCACCAGGAGGCGGACCGCCCCGGGTCTGCCCTGCAGCGCCACCACCGGGCACAGCGGCGACAGACCGGCGCGGGCGACCGCGGCCGGGTCCCAGCGCAGCACGGCAGCACCGACCGTCACCAGCTCGCCGATGCGGACCAGCAGCTGGAACCCCGACCCGTCAAGGTTCACCGTGTCGACCCCCAGGTGGACAAGCGCGTCCCGACCGTCGCGGCGGACCACGAGGGCGTGCGGGCGTGCCGCCACCACCACGCCGGTGAGCGGAGCGCAGACCTCGCCGTCGAGGGGCTCGATCGCCAGGCCGGGCCCCACGATGCCCTGGCCGAAGACGGCGTCCGGCACGTCGGCCAGGTCGCGGACGGTACCCGCGACCGGGGCCAGCACCCGCAGCGGGGTGGGCACGCGGGGCTCAGCGCAGGGTGTCGATGTCCGCCGCGAGCGCGTCCGCGTCGGGCCCGACCACCACCTGGATGATCCGGCCGGAGCGCACGACGCCGAGCGCGCCACTGGCCCGCAGGGCCTCC
The DNA here is from genome assembly GCA_038204895.1 of Actinomycetales bacterium. GTDB lineage: Bacteria > Actinomycetota > Actinomycetes > Actinomycetales > Cellulomonadaceae > Actinotalea. The sequence goes on from JBBRCL010000015.1 coordinate 50,503, forward strand.
TCGTCGAGCCGGCCGGGGTCGGCGACCTCCACCCGCAAGCGCGTGATGCACGGCTCGAGCTGGACGATGTTCTCGACGCCTCCGAGGGCCGCGAGGATCTGCTCCGCCTTGGTCATCATCGTCTCCCGTCGTGGCCGCGTGGGTCGACGTCCGTCCGCGTGCCTCCCGTCGGCGTGCCCCGACGCCCAGCCTACCTGCGCAAGAATGGCGCAGGATGCCGGTGGCCGGCAGGCCCGAACGCGACAGTCACCCACGACAGGACGCAGATGCCCGAGCGCACGTTGACCGGTGTGGGGGTGAGCCCCGGCCGGGGCGCCGGCCCCGTGGTCGTCGCACCACCACACGTGCCGCCCCCGAGCTCCACCCAGCCGGGCGCGACGGATGCCGAGCAGATCCCGGCCGCCGCAGCCCGGGTCCGCGCCGAGCTCGAAGATGCCGCGAAGGCCACCACCGGGGAGGCCAGGGCCGTGCTCGAGGCCACCGCGATGATGGCGACCGACCGCTCGCTGGTCTCCACCGCCCAAGCGCTGGTCGGCGACGACGTCGGACCGGCCCGGGCGGTCTGGGAGGCGGCGACCCGGATCGTCGACGACCTCCGCGCCCTCGGTGGCCCGATGGCGGAACGCGCCTGGGACGTCATCGACGTCCGCGACCGCATCGTGGCGGCGCTCACCGGGCGCAGCCGACCGGGCGTGCCCGACCCCGGCCACCCCTACGTCCTGGTCGCCACCGACCTGAGCCCGGTGGACGTGGCGATGCTCGACCCGGTCCGGACCCGGGGCATCGTCACGACCCGCGGCGGCCCGGTCTCGCACACCGCGATCCTGGCGCGGGCCCTCGGCATCCCCGCGGTCGTCGGGGTGCACGGCGCGGCGCGACTCACCGAGGGGACCGTGGTGGTCGTGGACGGCGGCGCCGGTACCGTCACGATCGACGCGTCCGACGACGAGGTCTCGCAGGCCGCGGCCGGCGCACGCCCGCACCGCTCGTTCAGCGGCGAGGGCCGGACGCTGGACGGCCATCACATCCCGCTGCTGGCGAACATCGGCCGGCCGGAGGACGCCCGCGCGGCCGCAGACGCCGGCGCCGAGGGCATCGGACTGCTCCGCACCGAGTTCTGCTTCCTCGGCCGGCGCCAGGCGCCGGGCCACGCCGAGCAGGTGGATGCCTACCGGCGGGTGTTCGCGTCGTTCCCTGGTCGCACCGTTGTGGTGCGGACCTTCGACGCCGGTAGCGACACGCCACTGCCCTTCGTCACCTCCGCCGAGGAGCCCAACCCGGCCCTCGGGGTCCGCGGGTTCCGCGCCTTCGCCGACCACCCGCAGCTGCTCGACGACCAGCTCGCGGCGATCGCGGAGGCAGCGGCGCGCTCGGCCGCCGACGTCTGGGTGATGGCCCCGATGGTGACGACCACCGCCGACGCGGAGGAGTTCGTCAGCCGGTGCACGGCACAGGGCCTGAGCACCGCCGGGGTGACCATCGAGGTGCCCGCAGCTGCCCTGCGCGCCGGGCAGCTGCTGTCCCGGGCGGCCTTCGGGAGCATCGGCACCAACGACCTGACGCAGTACGCCATGGCCGCTGACCGGCAGAACTCCGAGCTGGCGCACCTGTGCACGCCGTGGCAGCCGGCCGTCCTCGAGCTGGTGGCGGCCGCCTGCCGTGGCGGCGCCCAGCAAGGGCGTCCGGTGGGGGTCTGCGGGGAGGCCGCCGCGGACCCTGCCCTGGCCCTGGTGCTGGTGGGGCTCGGGGCGAGCAGCCTGTCGATGGCCCCGAGCGCGCTGGCCGACGTCGCCGCGGTGCTCGGCCGCACCTCTCGCGAGATGTGCGAGCACCTTGCGGCCGTCGCGCTGGCCGCCGAGAGCGCAGCGGACGCCCGGGCCTCCGTGCGCGCCCTGCTGCCCGTGCTCCAGGAACTCGGCCTGTGACGGCGGACCGGAAGGGACCCACCTTCCACCCGGGCCTCCGGTTCGAACAAGGGTAAACATTCGGTGATGCCGTAGGCCCTGGCCCGCAGCGCGGAGGGTACTGGACACAGACGCCTCCATGGTGTGTGCTTGTGGTCGTGGCCACCGGGCACGAGACAGGGGAAGCGCACTGGCGGGCTGAAGCCGTGCGATGGCACGGCGAGGCGAAGCGGCTGGGCGCGGAGAACAAGGCTTTGCGGGCCAAGGTCACCGCGTTGAGCGAGAAGGTTGCGACGCTCGCCAAGCTCGTCTTCGGCAGGTCATCCGCGAGGAAGTCGCCCGCGTCCCCGGCGCATGAGGATGTCGCGCCTGGCACCCAGGATGGGTCGCGACGCCGTCGTGGCCAGCAGCCCGGGAGCCATGGGCACCGGCGGCGGGACTACTCGGGACTGGAGACGGTCGAGGAGATTCACGACGTCGGAGAACAAGAGCGGGTCTGCCCGGACTGCGGCGCTGCCTATGCGCCATTTGGGCAGGAGACCTCCGAACAGGTCGACTGGCAGGTGCGTATCATACGGGTCATCCATCGCCGCCCGACCTATAGGCGGACGTGCCGCTGCCCGGTTCCGGGCGTGCTCGCCGCACCGGTCCCACCGAAGCCGATCCGAAAGGGGATGTTCACCGCCGAGTTCCTCGCCCGCTTGTTGGTGGAGAAGTACGTGCTCGGCCGTCCCCTCGAGCGCGTCGTGGCCATGCTGGAAGCAGATGGGCTCTGTGTCGCCAAGGGCACCTTGGTCGGTTCCCTGAGGGCGCTGTCGGACCTGCTCGCGCCGCTCGACCAAGGGATCCGTGCCCGCAATGCACACTCGGCACACCTGCATGTGGACGAAACGAGCTGGAGGGTGTTCGAACAGGTGGCGGGCAAGGCGAACAACCGGTGGTGGTTGTGGGTCTTCGTCGCCCCCGACACCACGGTGTTCTTGATCGATCCGACCCGCTCGACCAAGGTGGTCGAGGCCCACCTCGGCATCGAAGTGGAGCAGGGCTGTCTTCAGGACGGCCGACGCCTGCTTGTGAGCTCGGACTTCTTCACCGTCTACCAGTGCCTCGCCACGATCGAAGGCGTCGACCCGCTGTGGTGCTGGGCCCACATCCGCCGCTACTTCATCCGTGCCGCTGACGCCCACAAGGAGCTGAAGGGCTGGGCGGCGGCGTGGCTCGAGCGGATCGGGGCGCTGTATGTGGCGCACCGGACGCTCGCAGCTGTGCAGGCGGGAAGCGCCGAACACGACGAAGCGACGGCGGACTTGGCCCACGCGCTCGGACAGATCGACGTCATGCGCCAGCAGGAGGCGGCCGATGTCAGCCTCCATCCGGGCGCAGGCAAGGTGCTCGCCACGCTCGATCACGAGTGGGAGGGCCTCATCCGCCACCAGGAGTTCCCCGAGCTGCCGCTCGATAACAACGCGGCCGAGCGCGCCCTTCGAGGTCCGGTCGTTCTGCGCAAGAACTGCTACGGCTCGGGATCAGCCTGGGCGGCGACCCTGGCCGCTCGGGTCTGGACCATCACCACGACGGCCAAAAGGGCGGGCCTGAACCCGCTCGCCTATCTCATCGCCTATCTCGACGCCTGTGCCAGCGCCGGCGGGCGTCCACCAACGGGTCGCGCTCTTGACCGTTTCTTCCCCTGGGCTGTCAGTGAGGCTGACCTCGCTGCCTGGTCCAACCCGGCACCGGGCCCGGCACCATGAATGCCCCCCTGCGCTACTGCGGGCGAGAGTTCACCGAAGAGGAACTGGCTCTTATCGCTAAGCTCGCCGCGACGCTTTCGACCAGGCGGGCCATCGCGGACGCTACCTGCGACGCGCTCGGCTGGATCCGTCTCGATGGCCGCAGGAAGGACATGTCGGCGCGCGTCGCACTGCTGCGCATGGAGCGCGATGGGCTTGTCGTCTTGCCGCCGCCTCGTCACGGCAACGGCAACGGCCGCATCCCCCGATACGAAGCACCACCGCCACAGCTTCC
>JBBRCL010000016.1:0-54065 GCA_038204895.1 Actinomycetales bacterium
CCCAGCCCCAGCCCCATCACCCACCCCGGCGCGCCCGGCCATGCGGGCACCCGCGCCCATCCCGGTGGTGGCAGCACCGGCTGCCCCGACGCCGGCCCCGACGCCGGCCCCGACGCCCGAGCGCCAGCTGTCCCGCCGCGAGCTGCGGGATCGCGCGGCTGCGGCGAAGGCGGCGGCCGCGCCGGCGTCGGCGCCCGCAGGACAGCCCCAAGCACCCCCACCGCTCTCCCCACAGGCGCGCGCAGCAGCCATCCGGGCGCAGGCGGCTCGGGCGCAGGCAGAGCGGGAGGAGGCCGCTCGGGTGAACGTCGAGCGGGCGCAGATCCAGCGTGCCGCGTCTCAGCGTGCCCAGGCGGGTCAGCCCCGTCCCGGGCAGGCCGGCGTTGGCGAGGTAGAGCGTCCGTCCGCGAGCATCTGGACGCAGCGGCCCACCCAGGGCGCCGACCCGGCCGGTGGGCCCGGTGCGCGCCCGGTCGACAGCCATCCGGCCGGGCAGGCCCGGGTCCAGCCAGCAGTCCCGGTGGCTCCGCCTGCCGCGGCGATGCCGCGTCCGCAGCCCGCAGCGCCGGACCTGCAGTCCCCGGTGCGACGCGTGGTGCTCCCGCCGGCCGACGTCCCAGCCGAGCGGACCGCCGACGGCGCTCCGGTACCCGCCCTTCACCCGGATGACGGAACACCTCCGGGCGGCCAGCGCCGGTCGGCTCAGCCGGCCTCCAGCCCGGTCCAGGCCTACCGGCCCACCCAGCCCGCACCCGCACCAGCACAGCCCGCGTACGCACCGGTACAGCCCGCGTACGCACCGGCACAGCCCGCCGCCGGCAACGGGACGGCCAACGGCCCCGCCCGGCAGACGGCGTTCGTCCCGGTGGGGCAGGCCCCGCCGGTCGGGCAACCGTTCGGGACAGTCATGAAGACCGGCATGGGCGTCACCGGCCTGCGCCCGGTCCCCGGCGCGATCACACCGCCCGAGAGCGGTGAGTCGGCGCTGCCGCGCTGGGGGAACGTCGGTGGCGGGCAGTGGTCGTCGACGCCGACCTTCGATGCGGCGTCCGCCGCCCCGGAGCAGGCCGACACCGACGAGGAGCTCGACGAGGCCCCCCATCACCCGTACACGTGGCTGCACATGATCGTCCTGGTGCTCGTCGCCTTCATCCTCGGCATGCTGATCTTCATGGTCGTGATGCAGGACCCCAACCCGTCAGCGGCTGGCACCGCCGGCACACAGCTCGTCGCCCTGGAGCGGGTCGACGCGCCCGAGGGGACAGGGGACTAGTGCCGGCAACAGATCGCGCCCTGGACCTGGCACTGGTCGCGGCCCGAGCTGCGTCGGACCGCAAGGCGCACGAGATCATCGCGCTCGATGTCAGCGAACGTCTGGTGCTCACCGACGTCTTCGTTGTGGCATCGGCGACCAACGAGCGCCAGGTGTCGGCCATCGTCGACGGCGTCGAGGAGGCCCTGCAGAAGGTGGGCGTCAAGGCGTTGCGCCGCGAAGGCCTGCGCCAGGCACGGTGGGTGCTGCTGGACTTCGGCGACATCGTCGTGCACGTCCAGCACGCGGAGGACCGGGTTTACTACGCGCTCGAGCGGCTCTGGTCCGACTGCCCGGTGATCGAGCTGCCCGAGGACGCCCGCGGCGGCGACGGGCACAGCGCCGACAGCCAGGTGGTCGTCGCGTGAGCGCCGGAACCGTGATCCTGTGGCGGCACGGCCGCACCGAGTTCAACGCCACGTCCCGGTTGCAGGGGACCATCGACGTCCCGCTGGACGAGGTCGGGCGCTGGCAGGTCGAGCAGGCCGCGCTGGACCTGTGGCGTCGGCATGTGCCCACGCGGGTGGTCGCCTCGGACCTGGGCCGAGCGGTAGAGACCGCCCATCAGCTCGCTGATCTGGTCGGCATCGAAGTGGAGACCGACCCCAGGCTGCGTGAACGGTCGTTCGGGCAGTGGGAGGGTCTGCGGGACACCGAGATCGCCGAGCGCTGGCCGCAGGACTACGCGGTGTGGCAGGAGGGGCACGACCCGATGCGCGGGGGAGCGGAGGGCCGCGCGGCCGTGGCCGAGCGGGTCGCGGCGGCGGTGACCGAGCTCGCGGCGCCGATGGCGCGCGAGGAGACCCTGGTGGTGGTCTGCCATGGTGCGGCGATCTCCCTCGGCATGACGGCGCTGCTCGGTCTCGACCCGGTGCAGTGGCGGGGGTTGGTCGGGCTGCACAACGCCCACTGGTCGGTGCTGCGGGCGAGCCGGGGCGACGCGTTCCCGCCGTGGCGGCTGCAGTCGCACAACCTGGGTCCGGCGGTCCGAGCGGCCCAGTGGGACGCCGGCGTGCCGGCCGACAGCCTGCCCAGCAGCGCCGCGGACGCGCTCCGGCCGTAGCGCCCCCGGGGTCGGGCGGGCACCCGAAGGGGATTGGCCCTCGGGTCGGCGGGTCACGTACACTTCAGTGGCCCTCCGGGGCATCGGGGCTGTGGCGCAGCTGGTAGCGCACCTGCATGGCATGCAGGGGGTCAGGGGTTCGAATCCCCTCAGCTCCACCCGGGGGTGTTCGCCGAAGAGAGGGACACCCGTTCCCCGGATTCCGGGCTCTGCCCGGGGTTCGGGCTGAGGAAGCCCGAGGGCGTCTGACCACTGGTCAGGCGCCCTTTGAGCATCGGTCCCGGGTGCGGTCGGTCGGCGATGTGCGCAACACCGATGACGCTACGGTCGGGCGATCTGCATCGGGAGGGAACGCCGGCCCCAGTGACCGACGGCGGTGCCGAACCGACCGGGCACGGCGGTGCCGCAGTCAGGGCACCGGCCGTCGGCGGTCACCCGGTACGCCAGGACCGCATACCAGTCGCGCTCGACGAGCACGTACCCGCACGTCGGGCAGGTCGTCGTCTCTCCAGCCGGGTCGTGCATGTTCCCCGTGTAGACGAAGTGCAGGCCGACGTCGATCGCGGTGGTCCGCGCGGCGCGCAGCGTGGCGGGTGGGGTCGGGGGCACATCGAGCATCTTGAAGTCGGGGTGGAAGGCCGAGAGGTGCAGCGGCACGTCCGGGCCGAGCTCGGCGAGGATCCACCGGCACATCCGCTGCACCTCGTCGCGCGCGTCGTTGTAGCCGGGGATGAGCAAGGTGGTCAGCTCGAGCCAGGTGTCGGTGTGCTCATGCACCCACCCGATCGTGTCGAGCACGTCGCGCAGGTGCGAGCCGGTCAGCTTCCAGTAGAAGTCCTCGGTGAAGCCCTTGAGGTCGATGTTCGCGGCATCCATCGGCGCGAAGAACTCGGCGCGCGCCTGCGCGGTGATGTACCCCGAGGTGACCGCGATGGCGTGCAGGCCAAGCTCGTGGCACGCCACGGCGGTGTCGATCGCGTACTCGGCGAAGATCACTGGGTCGTTGTAGGTGAACGCCACCGAGTCGCAGCCGGCGGACGCGGCGGCCCGGGCGATGTCGTCGGGTGCGGCGACGGCGGCGAGCCGGTCCCACTCGCGGGACTTGGAGATGTCCCAGTTCTGGCAGAACCGGCAGTTCAGGTTGCAGCCCGCGGTGCCGAACGACAGCACGGCGGTACCCGGGTGGAAGTGCGCGAGGGGCTTCTTCTCCACCGGGTCGATGGCGAAGCCGGAGCTGCGGCCGTAGGTGGTCAGCACGATCCGGTCACCGTCGCGGGCACGCACGAAGCAGAACCCCCGCTGTCCGGGGTGCAGCCGGCAGCGCCGTGGGCACAGGTCGCACTCCAGGCGCCCGTCGTCCAGGGCGGACCACCATCGGGCGGTCGGGGCATTCGCCCAGGTCGCCGCGTCGTCGTCCGTCATGCCTCGCACCCCCCTCTGGGCGCTTCGGACACCTCGGGTGCCTCGTGCCAGACGCGGGCCGTGTAGGTCTGCATCGTCGTGCCCTCGTGCCAGACGCCGGGCAAGATGCCCGCCTTGAGCCACAGGTGCTCCAGGAACTCCACCGGGTCCGGCATACGCTCCCACATCTTGGGCAGGAACGTCGCCCGGTTCCACAACCCCGCCTCCACGATCACGCCGTCCACGCCGGGGCGCAGGGCGGCGCATGCCTCGCTCAGGCTGGACACCGGCAGCGGGCGGGGCGTGGACAGGACGGAGACCTCGATCGCGACGGCGGGCAGCTCGTCCGGCGTCATCGGCGGGAACCTCGGGTCCCGCGTCGCCGCGGCGACCGCGTTGGCCCGCACGCCGTCCAGGAGTGGCCGCCGGGCGGCGAGCGACCCGACGCAGCCGCGGAGCCGGCCGTTCTTCGTCAGGGTGACGAAGCTCTCGCCCGGCTTGAGCGCCCAGGTTGGGGGTGTCCCGTCGAGGGAGGTCGTCGCGCCGAGCGTCTGCGCGATGGCGGCGCGGGCGGCCGGCAGCAGCACGTCGCCGGCGTCGTCGGGCACGACCGCGACCAGTGCCTCATCCATCGTCGCCCCCGTCGAACGCGAAGGCGCAGTACCCGACGACCTGCGACCGGTCACCGGCTGTGTCCCCGGAGCTGCACGCACCCAGCAGCGTCGGGTGCAGGCCACGCCGGCGCGCAGCGACGAGCAGGCCGTTGACCGGGGTGGCGCCACACGCCTGCATGTGGTCCAGCGGCCCGTCGAGCGCGGCGATCTGCGCGATGGTCTCCGCGTCGACCCGCCGCGCCTCGTCGTAGGTCAGGTAGTGCGACAGGTCCGAGCTGATCACGACGAGCGTCTCCGGCCCGCCCCACAGCGCGTCGAGCACGTCGGCGACCTCCTCGCCGGATGCGTCGCCGGCGAGCAGCGGGACGATCTCGACGTCCCCGAGCACGCGCTGCAGGAACGGCAGCTGGACCTCGACGGAGTGCTCCTGCCGGTGGGTGCCGGCGAACACGCACGCCGCCGGCACGCCGGCCAGACGCTCCTCGGCCCACGCCTGGGCGACGAGCAGCACGCCCAACGGCGTGCGGAACCCGTCGGTCCCGGGCAGCGCCACACCGCGCACCGGCACGCGGTGCGTCGGGCCGATCACGACGACCCGGCGGATCGAGCCCCGTCCCCGCGCCACTCGCACGTAGGCCAAGGCCGCGGTGGAGCCGGAGTAGACGTACCCGGCGTGCGGGACGATCACGGCCCGCGGCACCGGCGCATCCTCGGGCGGCGACGGCGCGTCGGCGAGCAGCTTGTCCACGGTGGCGCGCAGCACCTCAGGATCGCCCGGGTAGAACTGACCGGCCACGGCGGCTTCGCGCACGACGTGCGAGCGCACGGTGCATCACCTCACATCCAGGGTAGTTGGGTAGCGGACCGACGGCACGGCTGGGGTGTCTCGTGTCGACTTCAGTGGCGGCGGGACACACCATCTGGGCGAGCTGCGAAGGCGCCCCGATGGCGCCCCCGTTCGGCGTCGGGTGCCGCGTCTGGCATACTGGTGTATGAGTGGTGCGCAATCTGCGCCCCCCTACGTCGTGGAGCACCGGCGGGCATCGCCCGCGATCGCCGCCGCGAGCCCCGACCTTCTATCCACCGTTAGGTAATCAACCTGTGCCCAGCTTCACCTCCCTCGGCGTGCCCGAGGCCCTTGTCCGTGCGCTCACCAAGAGCGGCATCACCGAACCCTTTCCCATCCAGACCGCCACCCTGCCCGCGACCATGACCGGCAGCGACGTCCTCGGCCGCGGCCGTACCGGCTCCGGCAAGACCCTCGCGTTCGCGCTGCCGATGGTGGCGCGCCTGTCCGGGCGCCGGTCCGCGGTCCGCCGACCGCGTGGCCTGGTCCTCGCCCCCACCCGCGAGCTCGCCAACCAGATCGCCGCCGTCCTGGCGCCCCTGGCCGACATCGCCGGGCTGCGGATCACGACCATCTTCGGCGGGGTGTCCCAGCACCGGCAGGAGATCGCCCTGAAGGACGGCGTCGACATCGTCGTCGCCTGCCCCGGGCGCCTGGAGGACCTGCTGGGCCAGAAGGTGCTCAGCCTCGATGCGGTGGAGATCACCGTGCTGGACGAGGCCGACCACATGGCCGACCTCGGCTTCCTGCCCGGCGTGCGGCGGATCATGGCGGCAACGCCCACCAAGGGCCAGCGGATGCTCTTCTCCGCGACCCTCGACAACGGCGTCGACCAGATCGTGCGGCAGTTCCTGCACGACCCGGTGCGCCAGTCCGTCGACCCCGAGCAGTCGCAGGTCGCCGAGATGACCCACCACGTGTTCACCGTCGACAGCGCCGAGACCAAGCGCGTCGTCGTCGAGCACCTGGCCTCCGGCCTCGGGCGGCGACTGCTGTTCACCCGGACCAAGCACCAGGCCAAGAAGCTCGCCAAGCAGCTCACCGCTGCGGGCATCCCGGCCGTCGACCTGCACGGCAACCTGAGCCAGCCGGCCCGTGAGCGCAACCTCGAGGCCTTCTCGACCGGCGCCGTGCGGGTGATGGTCGCCACCGACATCGCTGCGCGGGGCATCCACGTGGATGCGATCGAGCTCGTGGTGCACGTCGACCCGCCAGCCGAGCACAAGGCCTACCTGCACCGCTCCGGTCGCACCGCGCGGGCCGGGTCCGGCGGTGACGTGGCCACCCTGGTGCTCCCGGAGCAGGCGTCCGACTTCCGGGCGCTGTCCCGCCAGGCGAAGATCACTGCGACCCCCCAGTCGGTCCGGGCGGGCACACCCGTGCTCGAGCGGCTCGTCGGCGAGCTGGCAGCGCGGGTGAAGCCGTCGGCAGCCCCGGCGGCAGCTGCGCCGTCGCGCACCTCGTCCTCTCGCGGTGGACAGACCCCGTCGGGTCGACGCCACGGGTCGCGCGGCCAGGCACCTGCCGCGGGTCGCGCCGCGACGTCCCACGCCCCGGCCGCACGCCGCTCGGGCTCCTCCGCCGGCGCCCGCACCGTGAGCACGTACACGACCAGCACGCCAACCTCTGGCGGCGGCGCACCGCGCCGCTCCAGCGCGGTGGAGCTGTCCCAGCGCGGATCCTCGGGGCGTCGCCGCTCCCGCTGATCCCTGCCTCACGCCGATCTGGACACCCCGGTCCGGGCGGCGGGTGGCGGGTGGCGGATGATGGTCGGATGACGCCAGCCCCGACGCGCCCGATCCGGATCGGACTGCAGATCCAGCCCCAGCACGCCGGCTACGACGCCATCCGCCGCACGGTCGACGCAGCGGAGGCGCTCGGCGTCGACATCCTGTTCGACTGGGACCACTTCTTCCCGTTGACCGGGGACCCGGACGGCAAGCACTTCGAGTGCTGGACCCTGCTGGCCGCGTGGGCGGAGCAGACCGAGCGCGTGGAGCTGGGCGCGCTGGTCACCTGCAACAGCTACCGGAACCCCGACCTGCTGGCCGACATGGCCCGCACGGTGGACCACATCAGCGACGGCCGTCTGATCCTCGGCATCGGCGCGGGCTGGGCCGAGCTCGACTACGACGCGTACGGCTACCCCTTCGGCACCCCGGGCACGCGGATCACCGACCTCGCGGCGGCGATGCCGCGCATCCGGGCGCGATGGGCGGCCCTGAACCCGCCGCCGACCCGCGAGATCCCGGTGCTGATCGGTGGTGGGGGAGAGCGCAGGACCCTGCGGATCGTCGCGGAGCACGCGACCATCTGGCACACCTTCGGTGACGCGGAGGTGATCGCGCACAAGTCGGGTGTGCTCGACGACTGGTGCGCGCAGGTGGGACGCGACCCGGCCCAGATCGAGCGCTCGGTGGGTGTCGGTCGCCAGGGCCGGCCGGACGACGGCGCGGCGGCGCTCCTCGCGACGGGGGTCACCCTCTTCACCGCTGAAACGGGCGGTCCGGACTACGACCTGACGAACCTGCAGGAGTGGTTGGGGTGGCGCGACCGGCAGAACGAGGGACGTGTTCGCTGAAAGCGAACGGGTGGCTTCTGGTCGCGGCCCGTGGTGGCACAGGCCACCAGGGGCGAGGCTAGGGACGATGGACGAGCGCACGGAGGGACCGCGGCTGCCCGGTGGCGGGCCGAGCCGACTCACGCGCCTACGCACCGGGGTCTCGGGGCCGCTCCTGGACGCCACGGTGCGTCGGGTGCGGCTGCGCACTTTGGGGCGCTGGATCGCGGTCGGGCTCGCCGTCCTGCTCCCGTCGATCGCCTGGGGCGTGGCGACGGCCTCGGCGCACGGCAACTTCGGCCCGCACACGGCGCTCTACCAGATCACCCTTGACCACGAGGTGACAGCCGACGTCGGCCCGCTCGGCACGCTTGTCATCGACTCCCCGGTCCCGGTGCTGGGTGCCCGCGTGGTCGTCCGGGAGATCCCACGGGGGATCACCTCGGTCGAGGCGTCCACCACCCTCGACGCCCTGTCCCGGGACCTCGAGAAGTACGTCCAGCTGTTCAACGGCCCGGAGGCCACGCTTCAGCTGGCCGTACGGGCCCTGATCGTCGACGCGGTCCGGCGCTCCGCCGTCGCCGTCGTCGTCCTCACCGCGCTGCTGCTGCTGCTCCGCGCAGCGCTCGGTGACCAGCGCCGGACCGAGCTCCGGATGGCGGCGCGGCCACACCGGGTGGCGCTGGTGGCAGCAGGCACCATCACGGTGCTGGTCGTGGGGACGATCACGGCCAGTGAACCGCTGCGCCCTGACCCATCAGCGGACGTCGCGGCATCGTCGGCCTTCGACGGCACACCCCTGGAGGGTGCGCGGATCACCGGCCGCCTCGCCGGTGTGATCGACACGTACGGTGGGTACGCGGTGCAGGCGTACCGGGACAACCAGGCCTTCTACGCGGCCGCGACCGACGCCGTCCGGGTGGCCTGGCAGGCCAGCGCCGATCGGGACGAGCGGCTGGCCACCGTTCGCCGGGCCTCGCCGGCGGCGGGCACGACCGGCGGCCCGCCGGCCGAACCGGTGGTGATGCTGCTGGTCAGCGACCTGCACTGCAACATCGGGATGGCAGAGGTGATCGGGGCCGTCGCAGAGCCCTCCGGGGCTCAGGTAGTGCTGAACGCCGGCGACACGACCCTCAACGGGACTGCCGTGGAGTCGTACTGCGTGACGGCCTTCGCCGACGCCTTGCCGGACGGCGCCACCATGCTCGTCGTCACCGGCAACCACGACAGCCCGGAGACCGCGGCTCAGGAACGTCGGGCCGGCATGCGGGTGCTCGAGGGAGAGGTCGTTGAGGTGGACGGCGTCCGGATCCTGGGCGATGCCGATCCCCGGGCCACCCGGGTCGGCGTGGGGACCACCCTCGTCGGGGACGATGACATGACCGACCTGAGCAGCCGGTTGGCCCAGACGGCATGCGACGACCCGGACGGCGTCGACCTGCTGCTCGTGCACGACCCGAGCGCCGGTGACGAAGCTCTGGCCCAGGGCTGTGTCCCGGCCCAGCTGTCCGGTCACCTGCACCGCAGGATCGGTCCGTCCTGGCTGGGCCACGGCACGCGGTACGTCTCGAGCAGCACTGCGGGCGCCAAGCTGGGCGCCACCACCATCGGGCCGTTGAACGGGATCGCCGAACTCACCGTCCTGCGCATCGACCCGGACTCGGGGCGGGTCCTGGACTACCGCCTGGTGGAGATCCGGCCGGACGCCTCGGCTTCCGTCGGACTCGCGCTGACCTGGCCGGGGGGGGAACGGCCGGAGCCCGTGCCGGACAGCCGGGAGCAGTAGGGGATCAGGGGCGCCGACGGCCCGCCGGAGCCGATGGGGTGACCTCGCGACGGTGGCGCTGTCCCGGGCCGGTCCGTGACGGCGTACGGTTGTCCGGTTGTCGGGTCGAGCACATGCCTCCCGGCACGGCATCTGCAGACGAGGAGAGGGAGAGCTGTGCGGCACCCCTCGGCCCACACCCCCAGCGGGCCTGGCCGCAGGACGGCCCCCTTTCGCCGGACCGGCGAACGGCTCGCGGCTGTCGCCACGCTGCTCCTCGTCAGCATCGGATCGGCGACACCGGCGCTCGCCCACGACGCTCTGCTGGGCAGTGAGCCCGCCGACGGCGCTGTCCTGACCGAGGAGCCCAGCCAGATCGTGCTCACCTTCTCCGGCGCCCAGGCGGGCGTCGGCTCCGAGGTCGTGGTGGTCGGGCCCGATGGCGCGGTCTGGAGCGACGGGCCGACGCAGGTCTCCGAGGCCGTGGTCACCCAGCCGCTGCGTCCGGACATGCCCGGGGGTGTCTACACCGTCACCTTCCGGTCGGTCTCCGGTGACGGGCACCCGGTGAGCGGCACGTTCACCTTCGGCGTCGATCTCCCGGAAGCTGCTGTGGCCGAGACGCCCGTGGCCGAGACGCCCGTGACCGAGACGCCCGTGACCGAGACTCTGGTGACCGAGACCCCCCTGGCCGAGACGGCCGAGACCGCGACGGCGGCGCCCGACGACGGCGCCCCCGCGCGACCCTGGCTCGGCTGGATGCTTGCGGCCACCGCCGCGCTGCTGGCCCTGTCCGGCGTGGTCGTCGCGGTGCGACGCAGGAGGCTGTCCGGTGAGTGAGGCCCGGCGGCGCCACTGGCTGGTGCGGACCGTGGTCGGGGTGCTCGTTGCCGTCGCCCTCGTGGTCGGCGCCCCGTGGGTCTATGCGCGCTTCATCGCCCGGGAGGCGCCCGACCCGTTGGCGCTGTCCGCCCCCACCACGTCGGCCGAGGCGCAGATCCCAACCGGACGGCTCGAGATCGACGGCACCTGGTTGGTGGACGAAGGCTCGGAGGCGGGCTACCGGTTGGGCGAGGTGCTCTCCGGGGAGCAGACGACGGTCGTCGGGCGCACCGAGGGCGTCACCGGCGCCGTCGTCGTGAACGGCGGGATGCTCGACGAGGCGACGATCGTGGTGGACGTGGGCTCCATCTCCACCGACGCGGGGGCACGGGACGCCTACTTCCGGCGGGCTCTTGACACGTCCAGCTTCCCCGAGGCCCGGTTCGAGCTGACGGAGCCTGTTGACATCTCAGCGCTTGGTCGGGCCGACGTGCCGCTCTCGGTGACCGCCGTCGGCACCCTGACCTTGCACGGGGTGCCACAGCCGGCCACCGCCGTCCTCGATGTGCAGCGGACGGCTGGTGGCGTGGAGGTCGTTGGCCAGATCCCGATCACCCTCGCCGACTTCGGGCTCACCGCACCGGACCTGGGCTGGGTGGTGGTCGAGCCGACCGGCGCCATCGAGGTGCGGTTCGTGCTGGGCCGCTGACGGCCCCAGCGCCGGCCTCGTGGTGGTGTGCCAGGGCCGGCGTTCGCGATCGCCTGGGGCCTAGAGGCCCTTGAGGACGTTCCCCGCGGCGAGCAGCACGCCGCCGGCAGCGGCTGCCCAGAAGGCGACCTCGGTGGTCGTGCCGGTCACCCAGAGGGCGATGCCAACGATGATGGCCAGGATGGCGATCAGGAAGGTGAGCTGCTTCGGTGCGCTGAGCTTCATTGCGGTCCCTTCACGAGTGCCCCTGCGCGCGCCAGTACGTCGGCTCTGCACGGTGATCGTCACTCGGGCGCCGTCAGCGCCGTCAGCGCCTTCGGGTGCCGAAGATGGTCCGGGTGATCTCCCGGCCGAGTGCCGTGCCCGCCGACTTCAGCAGTGAGTCGAGTGGGCCGGCGGCCCGGGACCTGGTCGAGGTCCGCTGGCGTGCGGCGTCGCGCTCCATCTGCTGCTGGATCCGCTCGAGCTCCTTGGCTCGGCGGTCGGCCTCCTTCTGCGCGGCCGCAGCGGCCTTCTCGGCCTCCTCGCGGGCGACGTCGGCTGCCTTGGCGGCTGCGGCGTCGGCCTCGGCACGGGCGGTCCGGGCGACCAGCAGCTCGTACGCGGACTCCCGGTCCACGGCCTCGGCGTACTTCGCCTGCTGCGGCGAGACGGCGATCGCCTGGCTCATCGCGGCCGGGTCGAGCGGGCTCATGGACGCGGACGGCGCGTACAGGCGGGTCCAGACGACCGGGGTCGGTGCGCCCTTCTCGGACAGCACGGTGACCAGCGCCTCGCCGGTGCCAAGGGCCGTGAGCAGCTCTTCCAGGTCGTAGTCCGTGTTCGGGAACGTGCGGGCCGTCGCCCGGAGCGCCGTCGCGTCGTCGGGTGTGAAAGCTCGCAGCGCGTGCTGCACCCGGTTGCCTAGCTGGGCCAGGACGTCGCCCGGCACGTCCTTCGGGGTCTGGGTGACGAAGAAGACGCCGACGCCCTTCGACCGGATCAGCCGGACGGTCTGGGTGACCTGGGTGAGGAAGTCCTTTGATGCGTCGGTGAACAGCAGGTGCGCCTCGTCGAAGAAGAACACCAGGCGGGGTTTGTCGGGGTCGCCCACCTCGGGCAGCTCGGAGAAGAGGTCGGCGAGCAGCCACATCAGGAACGTGGAGAACAGCGCCGGGCGGTCCTGGACCGCGGGCAGCTCGAGGGCGGAGATCACGCCGCGCCCGTCCGCGGCGGTCTTCAGGAGGTCGGACGTGGCGAAGGCCGGCTCGCCGAAGAACACGTCGGCGCCCTGGGCCTGCAGCGCGACGATCTCGCGCAGGATCACGCCCGCGGTGGCCGCGGCCAGGCCGCCGATGCCCTTGAGCTCCGGCTTGCCCTCGTCGGAGATCAGGTAGGCGATGGTGGCCTGCAGGTCCTTGAGGTCCAGCAGGGCAAGGCCTTGGATGTCGGCCCAGTGGAAGATCAGGCCGAGGCTGGACTCCTGGGTGTCGTTCAGGCCCAGCACCTTGGACAGCAGCAGTGGGCCGAAGTCGGTCACCGTGGTCCGGATCGGGGTGCCCGCGCCGAGGCCGCCCAGGGTGTGGAACTCCACCGGGAAGCTGGCGGCTGCCCACTCCTGGCCGAGACTCTGCGTCCGGCCGAGCAGCTTGTCCGACGGCGTACCGGGGGCCGCCATGCCGGACAGGTCGCCCTTGATGTCCGCGAGGAAGACCGGTACGCCGGCGGCCGACAGCCCTTCGGCGAGCAGCTGCAGGGTTCGGGTCTTGCCGGTGCCCGTCGCTCCGGCGACCAGGCCGTGCCGGTTCATCATCGCCAGGGGCAGCTGCACGCGCGCGCTCGGCGTCGCGGTGCCGTCCTCCACCAGGGCGCCGACCGGAACCCTGCCGCCGCCGAAGGCGTACGCGGCGCGCACTTTCTCCGCCCACTCAGAGGGCGCTCCCGCGGCGGCGGGAGGGGTTGCCGGCGCGGGCGGGGTGGCCGGCGCGGGCGGGGTGGTGGGTGGCGTGGCGGGCTCCGGCGGTGTCTCGGCGGGTGCGGCACTCGTGGCCTCGAGCGCCGCCTCGAGCGCCAGAGCCTTGGCTTCTGCGGCCTCCGCGGCAGCCTGTGCGGCGGCGGCCTTGGCTTCTGCGGCTTCGGCGCGCGCCTGGGCGAGGGCGACGTCGGCGGGGGCGGGACCGGGCTGCTGCGTCATGGCTCGCAGCGTACTGACGGCGTCACCGCTTCGGGGCGCCACCGAGCATCCGGGCTGGTCAGCGCGTGCCCTCCTGAACGGCCGGGCCGCTCGTCGAGCGATCCCGGGCGCACTGCCGCGGGGGTGATCACGCGCCGTCGGGCGCACTGCCGCGGAGTCGGCCTGGGCCACCCGGCCCGCGCTCGGCCGTCTCGGAGGTCGGTAGCCTGAGCGGGTGCACACGCAGGAAGAGCCCCCGATCCCCGCCACCTCCGCCGGCGACGCGAGCCTCACCGCGCCGCCGGAGCTTTCGCAGCGGTACACCGCCGCCCTCGCCGGCCAGATCGAGCAGGCCTGGCAGGACCGGTGGGAAGAGGAAGGGACCTTCCACACGCC
Source organism: Actinomycetales bacterium (assembly GCA_038204895.1). Lineage (GTDB taxonomy): Bacteria > Actinomycetota > Actinomycetes > Actinomycetales > Cellulomonadaceae > Actinotalea. Next base: position 13,642 of record JBBRCL010000016.1, read on the forward strand.
CAACCCGACCGGGCGGTTGACCGACGCCGACGGCAAGCACGCCGACCCGGCGTCGCCGTCGTTCTTCGTGATGGACATGTTTCCCTACCCGTCCGGGGCCGGCCTGCACGTCGGTCACCCGCTGGGCTACATCGCCACCGACGTCGTCGGGCGCTACCGGCGGATGTGCGGGGAGAACGTGCTGCACGCGCTGGGCTACGACGCGTTCGGCCTGCCCGCCGAGCAGTACGCGGTGCAGACCGGCCAGCACCCGCGCGAGACCACCGAGGAGAACATCGCGACCATACGGCGCCAGCTGCGCCGTCTGGGGCTGGCGCACGACCCGCGCCGCACCTTCGCGACCACCGACAGCGAGTATGTGCGCTGGACGCAGTGGATCTTCCTGCAGATCTTCAGCGCCTGGTACGACGCCGACGCCCCCCGCCCGGACGGCGGAACCGGTCGGGCGCGGCCGATCAGCGAGCTGGTCGCGGAGTACCAGGTGGGGTCCCGCCCCATACCGGCTCCGTACGCCGGCCGCACCTGGACGGAGCTGGACGACGTCGAGCGCCGTCGCGTGCTGGACGGCCGGCGTCTGGCGTACGTGTCGGAGACCCCGGTCAACTGGTGCCCCGGGCTGGGAACCGTGCTGGCCAACGAGGAGGTCACCGTCGACGGCCGCTCCGAGCGCGGCAACTACCCGGTGTTCAAGCGCAACCTGCGGCAGTGGAACTTGCGGATCACGGCCTACGCCGACCGGCTGGCCGAGGACCTTGACCTGATCGACTGGCCCGAGAAGGTGCGCACCATGCAGCGCAACTGGATCGGCCGCTCCGAGGGCGCGATGGTGACCTTCGAGGTGATCGGCGGGGAGGAGATCGAGGTCTTCACGACCCGCCCGGACACCCTGTTCGGGGCGACGTTCATGGTGGTGGCGCCCGAGCACCCGCTGCTGGACGAGGTGCCGATGCACTGGCCGGACGGCACCCACGCGGCGTGGACCGGCGGCCACAAGACCCCCATCGCGGCGGTGGCCGCCTATCGGGTCGAGACCGCCGGCAAGACGGCGATCGAGCGCCAGGCCGACGCCGGCAAGAAGACCGGCGTGTTCACCGGGCACGTCGCCGTCAACCCGGTCAACCACGAGCTGATCCCTGTCTTCACCGCCGACTACGTGCTGTGGGGCTACGGGACCGGCGCGATCATGGCGGTCCCGGGGGGTGACGAGCGGGACTTCGAGTTCGCCAAGGCCTTCGAGCTGCCGGTGATCCACACGGTCGCCCCGCCCAAGGACCACGTAGGTGGCGCGTGGACGGGCGACGGCGTCGTCGTGAACTCCGAGAATGACGAGATCAGCCTCAACGGCATGGATGTGCTGTCCGCAAAGGCGGCGATCACCGCCTGGCTGGCGGGCCACGGCCTCGGCACCCCGACCGTCACCTACCGGCTGCGGGACTGGCTGTTCAGCCGCCAGCGCTACTGGGGCGAGCCCTTCCCGATCGTCTACGACGAGCACGACCTGCCGATCGCTCTGCCCACCGAGCTGCTGCCGGTCGACCTGCCGGACGTGCCGGACTACTCGCCGCGCACCTTCGATTCCGACGACGTGCACTCGATACCGGAGCCGCCGCTCGGCCGCAACACCGAGTGGGTGAACGTCACGCTGGACCTGGGTGACGGACCCCGCACGTACCGGCGGGACACCAACACGATGCCCAACTGGGCCGGCTCGTGCTGGTACTACCTGAACTATCTGGAGCCGGGGGAGCGGGACGTCGTTGTCGACCCCGAGCTCGAGCGGTACTGGCTGGGACCGCACCACAACGGCACGGTGGGCGCCTCCGGAGGGGTTGACCTGTACGTCGGCGGCGTCGAGCACGCCGTGCTGCACCTGCTGTACGCCCGGTTCTGGCACAAGGCCCTGTACGACCTGGGCTACGTGTCCAGCGTCGAGCCGTTCCGGCGGCTGTTCAACCAGGGCTACATCCAGGCGCACGCCTACGCCGACGCCCGCGGCCAGTACGTGGAGGCCACCGAGGTCGTCGAGGACGCCGGCGTGCCGAGCGGGTGGTCCTGGCAGGGCCAGGAGGTCGCCCGGGAGTACGGGAAGATCGGCAAGTCCCTGAAGAACACCGTGACGCCGGACGAGATGTACGCCGCGTACGGCGCAGACACCTTCCGGGTCTACGAGATGTCGATGGGCCCCCTTGACCTGTCCCGGCCGTGGGACACCCGCGCCGTCGTGGGCTCCCAGCGGTTCCTGCAGCGGCTGTGGCGCAACGTGGTCGACGAGGAGTCCGGGGACGTCACGGTGTCCGACGCCGAGCCGGACACCGAGACCGTCCGGCTGCTGCACCGGACCATCGCCGAGGTGCGCACCGAGATGGACGCGATGCGGTTCAACACCGCCATCGCGCGGCTGATCGTGCTGAACAACCACCTGACGTCGGTGGCATCGGTGCCTCGGTCGGTCGCCGAACCGCTGGTGCTCATGGTGGCGCCGTTCGCCCCACACATCGCCGAGGAGCTGTGGTCCCGTCTCGGTCACGACCACACGTTGCTGCGCGAGGCGTTCCCGGTCGCCGACCCCGTCCACCTGATCGAGGAGACCGTGACCTGCATCGTGCAGGTCCAGGGCAAGGTGCGCGACAAGCTCGAGGTGTCCCCGGACGTGACCGAGGACGCCCTGCGCGAGATGGCGCTCGCCTCCGAGCGGGTGCAGCGGACGCTGGCCGGGCGTGACGTCCGGACCGTGATCGTCCGGGCCCCGCGCCTGGTCAACGTCGTGCCGGTCTGACCATGGCCCGCCACGTCGCGGTCGTCACGGACTCGACGGCGTCGCTGCCGGCCGGCCTGGTGGACGCCGCGGGGATCGTTGTCGTCCCGCTGGACGTGATCGTCGACGGCGTCCCGCACCGGGAGGGCATGGACATCAGCCCTCGCCAGATCGTCGAGGCGCTGCGCTCGGGTGCCTCGGTGCGCACGGCGCAGCCCGGCCCGGAGTCGTTCTCGCGGGCGTATGCGAGGGTGGCGGCAAGGGGTGCGCGGGAGATCGTCTCGGTGCACCTGTCCGCGGAGCTGTCCGGGACGGTGACCTCGGCTCAGCTGGCCGCGCAGACGGCCGGGGTGCCGGTGCACGTGGTGGACTCCCGGACCGTCGGGATGGCGCTCGGGTTGGCTGTGCTCGCGGCGGCTCGTGCAGCCGGCGAGGAGCAGGGCACCGTCGCCGACGGTGCGGCGGTGGCCCGCGCAGCCGAGCGGCGGGCCGCGACGTCGACGGTGCGGTTCGCGGTCGACACCCTGGAGCACCTCCGTGCGGGCGGGCGGCTGGGTGCGTTCGCCGCGACCCTTGGCACGGTGCTCGGCCTTCGCCCGGTGCTGGCGATCCGCGACGGCCGGTTGGACGTCGTGGAGAAGGTGCGGACCAGCGCCCGGGCCCGCGACCGCGTGGTGGAGCTCGCGTTGGCCGACATCGCCCGACGGGACCGGTTCGAGCTGGCCGTGCATCACCTCGGCGACCCGGAGCTCGCCGAACGCGTCGCCGAGCACCTGCGCGCGTCGTGCGGGCGAGGTCTGCAGGGCGTGCACATCGCCGAGATCAGCGCCGTCGTCGGTGCGCACGTCGGTCCTGGCCTGCTGGCAGTTGTGGTTGCGGACGCCTGAGGGCTGAGCGCGCGGTCCACCGTCGGGCCGCCCTGCAGGCGCGTGCACAGGCGGCACGGGCCAGGCGGTCTCCGGGCGGATGGGGCTACCTACGGTCGCGGTCGTGGGAGCGGGCAGCCTGGAGCAGGAGCAGGTTCGCGCGCGCCTGGTCGCGCTGGCGACCGGGCCTCCGGCAGCGGGCTGGGTGCCCGGACCCCCGGTCGTGGCCGAGTCGAGCGATGCGGGGCAGCCGCCCGGACCGCTCGCGCCCCCACCCGATCCTGCGACCGGTCCCGGCACGGATCAGCCCACCGCCGGGGCGGCGGACAGTCCTCTCGGCGGCTTCCAGGCCCGTGCGCTGGCATCGGCCGTGGCTGCGTACACCGCCGCGCACGGGCATCCGCTGGAGGTGGAGCCGTTCGTCGACGGCGTCGAGGGTCGTCGCTGGGCCACCCGAGGCCGGGTCGCCGCCGTGGCCGCCGCGGCCCTCCTCGTGCTGGGCGTCGTCGTCGTGCTGCGGGCCGTCCAGGAGACGCCGTCGGTCGTCGTCCCCGCGGCGGCAGGGGCAACGGTGGGGTCAGCGCCGGCTGCGGTCCCGGAGGTCGTCGTGCACGTGGTCGGCCAGGTGCTCCAGCCCGGACTGGTCCACCTGCCGGCCGGCGCACGGCTCGCCGACGCCATCGACGCCGCCGGCGGAGCCGGCCCGGAGGCGGATCTGGCGGCGATCAACCTCGCGCGCGTGCTGACCGACGGCGAGCAGGTGGTGGTGCCCCGCCCCGGCGAGCAGCCGCAGTCCGCCGGCGCCGACGGGGCCGACGGGGCCGACCAAGCGATCGACCTCAACACGGCCGCCACCGCTGACCTCGACACGTTGCCGGGGATCGGCCCCGTGCTGGCCCAGCGGATCGTGGACTGGCGCACCGAGCACGGGGCGTTCACCGCCGTCGACGAGCTCGCCGAGGTGCGCGGCATCGGGTCCTCCGTGCTCGAGGGGATGCGCGACCTGGTCCGGGTCGGGTGAGCGACCTCCGGCTGGTGCCAGCAGCGCTGCTCACCTGGCTGGCCTGTGCCCTGGGCGTCGGGTGGCCGGCACGGACGCTCCTTGCGGTGGCGGGTGGGCTGGCGGCGGTGGCCGCCGTCACCGTCGTGCTGGTCCGTCGCGAGCCGCCCGGCCGGGGCCGGGCCACCGCGACCGCGTGGCTGGCCCTGGTGGCTGCCGGCGTCGCACTGGCCTCCAGCGCCGCACAGGTGCACCTGCGGGAGGAGGGGCTGCTCCCCGCCCTGGTGGCGGACCGCGCGACGGTGACCGTGGTGGGTGCTGTGTGCAGCGAACCGACGCCGCTGGCGAACCCGTGGCCGGACTCCGACCCGCGGGTCCGGTTCGTCGTCGCGCTGGAGCAGGTGACCGGCCGGGGGAGCCGCGGGGACGCGGCGGCGCCCGTCCTTGTGCTCGCCGACACCCAGGACGTCCCGTACGGCGCTCGGGTGCAGGTCTGGGGGCGGTTGGAGCCTGCCGGCCCCGGCGACGACGTCGCGGCCGTCCTACGAGCGTCGCGACCGGTGTCGGTCGTCAGCGACGCCGGCGCCGTCGACGCGGCGGTGGGCCGGGTGCGCTCGGCGCTGCTGCGCGTCACCGACCCGCTGCCCGCAGACCTGCGCGGTCTGGTCCCGGGTGCAGCGATCGGCGACACCACCCGGATGCCGGCCGACCTGGACCAGGCGATGCGCGATGTGAGCCTGACGCACATCACGGCGGTGTCCGGCGGCCACTTCGCGGTGCTCTCCCTGACCGTCCTGGCGATCACCGCTGTTCTCCGCCTGCCTGGCTGGGCACGAGCGGTGGTCACGGGTGTGGCGATGACCGGCTTCGTCCTGCTGGTGCACCCGGACCCGAGCGTGGTGCGGGCGGCCGCGATGGGCGCGGTAGCCGTGCTCGGCATGCTGCTCGGGCGTCCGTCGAGGGCCCTCCCCGCGCTGGGCACGGCGGTGGTGGTGCTCCTGGTCATCGACCCGTGGCTGGCCCGGAGCTTCGGCTTCGTGCTCTCGGCGCTGGCCACGGGCGCCCTTGCCCTGCTCGCTCCGATGATCGCCGCTCGGCTGACCATGGTGCCCCGATGGCTCGCCGTCGCGGTGTCGGTGCCGATCGCGGCCCAGGCGGTCTGCGGGCCCGTGCTGGTGCTCCTGGACCCCTCGGTGAGCATGTACGCCGTGCCGGCGAACCTGCTCGCGGCACCAGCCCTGCTGCCGGCTACCGTCCTGGGCGTCGCTGCGGCTGTCACCGCGCCGTTGGCTCCAGAGCTGGCAGGAGTTCTCGCGCATGGCGCCGGTGCGGCGACCTGGTGGATCGCCGTGGTTGCGCGGACCTGTGCCGGCCTGCCCGGCGCCCGCCACGACTGGCCCTCGGGCCCGGTCGGCGCCCTCGCCCTGGTGGTCGCGACCGGCGCCGTCCTGGCGATCCCGCCTGCGCTGCGGCGCGGGGGGCTCCGTGCGGGCGTCGTCGTCGTCCTGGTCGCGGTGGCCGCGTTCCTGCCTGGAGCGCATCACCTGCTGTACGCCTGGCCGCCGCGTGACTGGCGGGTGGTGGTCTGCGACGTCGGGCAGGGCGACGCGCTGGTGGTGCGGTCGGGACCCGGCGCGGCGGTGGTCGTCGACGTCGGCCCGGACGGGCCGGACGCTGACGCGTGCCTTGACCGGCTCGGGATCACCCGGATCGATCTCCTGGTGCTCAGCCATCACCATGCCGATCACGTCGGTGGCCTCAATGAGGTGCTCGGTGGCCGGGAGGTCGTGCAGGCTCTGGTCAGCCCCCTCGCCGAGCCGGCGGACCAGGCCTGGCACACCCGCTCGGCGCTCGAGGCGGCTGGTGTGCCGGTCGTGGTCGGGTCCGCGCAGGGCCTCGGTTCCGCCGGGCGGGCCGGTGAGGTGACCTGGACGGTGCTCTCGCCGGCGTCGGCCGGGTCGGTGACACGGTCAACGGAGCCGACCGGGTCCCAGATCAACGACTCGAGCTTGGTGGTGCTCCTGCAGGCCCCGGACCTCACCGTGCTGACCCTCGGCGACGCCGAGCCGGTGGTGCAGGAGCACCTCGCCGCACTTCTGGTCCGCGCGCCACCCGCTTGGGCCGCAGACGTGGTCAAGGTGGCGCACCACGGCTCGGCGTACCAGTCCGACCGGTTGATCGGCCTGCTGGCGTCACCGGTGGCCGTGATCAGCGTCGGCGCGGGGAACGACTACGGCCATCCCGCGGACCGGACCGTCGAGACGTTCGAGGCTGCGGGTTCCCTGGTGCTCAGGACGGACGAGTGCGGGCCGGTCGTTGTGGGACGGGCCGGTTCCGGCTCCGGTCTTGTGGTGTCGGCACAGTGCCTCCAGGGTGCTCGCCGAGATCCGTGACAGGCACCCGTGGCAGGCTGGGGGCCATGCCCGACGCTCGCACCTCGCCCGCCGTGACCACCACCTGGGACCGGGTCGAGCTCGGCCCACTGGTCCTGGTCACCGGACCGGAGGACCTGCTGGCCGAACGTGCCGTTGACCGCCTGGTGGGGCTCGCGCGGGCGCAGGACCCGCAGCTGGAGGTCACGCACGTGGACGCCGCGGCCTATCAGGCCGGCCGGCTCCGTGTGGTGGCGAGCCCGTCCCTGTTCGGTGAGACCCGCCTGGTCGTCCTGGAGAACCTTCAGGCCGCGACGGAGGAAGTGATGGCCGACGTCCTTGACCACCTCGACGACCCAGCACCCGAGGTGGTGCTGGTGATCCGTCACTCCGGTGGCACCCGCGGACGGAAGCTCCTCGACGCCATCCGTGCTGCGGGCGCCAGGGTCGTCGCGTGCGAGCCGGTGAAGCGGGATGCGGACAAGGCCACCTTCGCCACCGACGAGCTGCGCCGCGCGGGCCGGCGGGTCGAGCCGGCGGCGTTGCGGGCGCTGGTAGAGGCGTGCGGGTCGGACCTCCGTGAGCTCGCGGCCGCCTGCCAGCAGCTGGTGGCCGACACCACGGGGACCGTGACGGTCGAGGTGGTCACCCGCTACTACGGCGGTCGGGTGGAGGCCACCGGGTTCCGGGTCGCCGACGCGGCGGCGGCCGGACGGGCGGGGGAGGCCGTCGCGTTGCTGCGCCACGCCCTGGCGACCGGGTCCGATCCCGTCCCGCTGGTGGCGGCGCTGGCGATCAAGCTGCGCACGCTCGCGAAGGTCGGCGCTGCCCGCGGCCAGGGCCTTGATCCGGTGCGCGACCTCGGCCTAGCCTCGTGGCAGGTGGACCGGGCACGCCGGGAGCTGCGGGCCTGGACCCCCGAGTCGCTGGCGGCTGCGATCTGCGCGGTGGCGCAGGCCGACGCCGAGGTGAAGGGTGCTTCCAGGGACCCCGTGTTTGCGGTGGAACGTGCGGTCCTGCGGATCGCCGAGACTGCCGACCCCGGCTGATGTGCGCGTGCTGCCGACCGCGGCTGATCCGCGGGTGCTGCCGACCCCGGCTGATCCGCGGTGCCGCCGGCCGCCCGTCCGCGGGCGACCGGATGAGTCACGAGCGGCATGACTGGAGCGAGATCCGGCGCGGAGAGCCATCCTCAAACCGTGACGGTAATGTGACCTATGGGTAAAAAGCGGGGCTGACCTGCGCCGTTGTTTCACTCGTCCTGCCTAACCCCGCGCCGTCGTAGGCTGTCATAGTGGTCGTGACAGCGATCGCGGGAACCCCCTGAGGAGACAGATCATGAACCGCACCATCAAGACTCTCACCGCCGCTCTGCTGACCCTCGGCCTTGCCGTGGTCGGTCTCCCGCTCGGCGGGCTCGCCGGTGGCGCCACCACGCTCGGGGGCAGCATCGGCTGCTGCAAGCAGTGACTTCGGCGGGAGCCAGATCCCGTCGCTGACACGACAGGTTCCCGTTGTGGACATTGAGGCCGCCCGCCGTGCGGGCGGCCTCGCTGCTTGCCGATGTCGCTCCGTAGTTCTCACCCGCTCCAGGTAGTCCACAGGGGTACCCCGGCGGCGATGTCACGCTCTAGAGTGACACTTGTGACAGAACTTGCTGAACGCATCCGGTCCGAGCGTGCTCGCGCGGGTCTCTCCCAGACCGCCCTTGCCGGCGACGACTTCTCGCCCAGCTACATCTCGCTCATCGAGTCGGGACGTCGCACACCGACGGAGTCGGCGCTGCAAGTGTTGGCCGCCCGCCTCGGTACCACGGCCGAGTACCTCCGGCAGGGCGACAAGGCACCGAGCGAGGAGCGCGCGCGCCTGGAGATCGGCTTCGCCCGGCTCGCACTGACCAACGGGGAGGCGGAGCAGGCCAGGGATCGTCTGCTCGCCCTCGACCTGGCGACCATCTCTCCGCGGTATCACGCCGACGCCCTCCACGCGCTCGCGCTGGCATACGACGCATTGGGCGACCTGGACGCGGCCGTCGCTGTGCTGGAGCCGCTCCTGGCACGGGCCCGGGTGGAACGCCGGACGACCGATGCCGCGACGATCGCGACCAACCTGGTCGTGGCGTACCACGATGCTGGTGACCTCAGCCGGAGCATCGAGCTCGGCGAGGAGGTCCTGGCCGAGATCGAGGCGCAGGGGACCGCCGGTACGGACGAGCACCTGCGTCTGGGCTCGACGATCTTGTGGTCGTACTACGAGCGTGGCGATCTGTTGTTCGCCACCCACCGCGCAGCGGAGCTCATCCGATTGGCGGAGGAGAAGGGAACCCACCGCGGCCGCGGCAGCATCTACTGGAACGCCTCTCTCGTAGCTGAGGGCCGTGGCGACCTCGGCGAAGCGCGCCGGCTCGCCGAGCGTGCGCTGGCGTACCTGAGCGAAGGCGCCGCCAGCCTGGACGTTCCGCGTCTCCACTCGCACTACGCCTGGCTGCTGCTGCGGTCGGAGCCGCCGGAGCCTCGGTTGGCGCTGCAGCACCTCGAGGCAGCAATGCGTGAGCTCGAGCTGGTCGGCTCCGAGATCGATCTTGCCCGCTGCGAGTTCGAGTCCGGGCGCGCGAACCTCCTGCTCGGACAGGTCGTGGAGGCGGAGGAGTGTGCCCGTTCCGGGCTCGAGCGTCTGGACGACAATGCCCCGATGGACATCTGCAACGGGCGGCTGCTCCTGGGTGATGTCTTCGCCGCTCGAGGGCTCGTGTCGGAAGCCCAGCAGTCCTATCGATGGGCTGCAGACATGTGGGGGATGATGTCCGCGGGCCGGGAGGCCGCAAAGGTGTGGCGTTCGCTCGGTGACCGGATGCTCCAGCAGGGTGACCATGAGGGCGCGGCCAAGGCCTACGAGGCGGCGTTGCGTGAGGCCGGGATACGGCCGACCGTCCTGCCGATGGTCGCGTCCTTCGTCGAGGCAGCCGGCTTCAGCAGAAGTGAGGACGCAGGCCGCAGCTAGTCGGACGCCGGCTCGCAGGGGGAGCCGGCGTCTCGGGAATGCTGCCGTGGGGGTCCGGTTGGCGCAGTGACGTGGCGACGTGCGCGCCCGGGAGCGAGACGCTCGGGCGCGCGCCGCCGCCGAGCGCGCGCTCAGGAGCGTCCACCGACGACCGTGGATCAGGTGTGCGTCTTGGACCGGCTCGAGACGGGCGTCAGCTCGCGGCCGGGACGAACTGGGGCAGCCGGGGCCGGAGAGCGTCCAAGGTCCGCAGGACCGGGCGTTCCGAGCGCTGGCTGGGTACGGGGGTGCGGTTGAGCACTTGCGTCGTCTCGAGGTAGAAGCCCTGGAACAGGTCGAATCCGAGCTCCTGGCACCGGTCCAGCTCGGCGCGGGTCTCGATGCGTTCGGCGACCAGTGTTGCGCCATGGCTCGCGGCGAGCTCGACCAGCTCGGGGCCCCGCTGGAACAGGTCGCGGCGGTCCACCTTGACGTAGTCGGCGTACGGCAGCATCGCGACCTGGTGGGTGAGGCCGACGAAGTCGTCGATGGCGATCCGGAAGCCCCGGTTGCGCAGCCGCACCAGGCCGGCGAGAACGGCGTCGTCGGCTCGCACCGACTCAACGACCTCCATGACCAGCCGGTCCGGCTCTGTGGGGATGGGCAGGTCGCCCACCAGGAACGACCGCGTGAAGTTCACGAAGACCAGGGCGTCGGACGCGACCGAGCGGACCCCGCTCGGGCCGAACGTGGCCTGCAGGACCCGGAGCGTTGCCCGGTCCTGGGCCTCCGCGGTCCACTGGTCGACACGCAGGGTGTGCTGGCGGCCGGCGCGGTAGAGGAACTCGTAGCCGTGCACGGCACCGCCGCGCCCGAAGATCCCCTGGCGTCCCACAAACAGATGCGCGCCCACTTGGGCGCGAGGGTGGGAGAAGGCTGGTGCGGCGTCGACGAGCACGTCGTCGGCTGCCAGCACTGTCACCACGGGTGATGAGACGCTGACGGCGCCCCCCTATGACGCGAGGCGGCGCCGTCGATCGGGTGAACTACCGGGTGAGATTCCCGGGCGCGGGCTAGAGGCTCGCGACCTGCTTGGCCAGCGCGGACTTGCGGTTCGCCGCCTGGTTGGCGTGGATGACGCCCTTGCCGACTGCCTTGTCCAGCTTGGTCGACGCGGTCTGCAGGGCCGTGGCCGCTGCATCCTTGTCGCCTGCGGCGACGGCCTCGCGGACCCGCCGGACGTTCGTCTTCAACTCGGACTTGACGGCCTTGTTACGCAGGCGGGCCGCCTCGTTGGTACGGATGCGCTTGATCTGAGACTTGATGTTCGCCACGTATGTTGACTCTCTGGTGTGTTCGCGGAAACGATCTGACAGGTCGATGAGGGCGTCGCCGAGTCCCGGGACATGGGCGGTGGGGTCACCCGCGAGCAGGACGCTGGCCTGTGGCCGCCGACCTGGGCGGACACGCGGGGGCTGATGTTATCAGTCGGACGTGGCAGCCAGCGAGCGCGTGACCAGGTCGAACCGGGCCCGGTCCAGCACCGCGCCCTCGCGCCGCACGCCGGCCGGGTCGACCCGGATCACCCGATCCACCCGGATCTCGCTCGCTCTGTGCTCCTCGTCCCAGTCGCCGCTGCCCAGGTCGAGCCACGTCTCGTCGCGACTTGCGGGGCCGGCGTCGTGGTCACGGGTGGTGAGCATCAGGGCCAGCAGCCAGCGCCCGTCGCGTCCCACCACCAGGACTGGCCGGTCCTTTCCTCGCGTGTGGTCCTCTTCGTACGGCACCCAGGTCCAGACGATCTCGCCGGGATCCGGTCGGCCGTCCAGGTCAGGTGCGTAGACGGGGCGCACGACGCCGTCGTAGTCGCCGGGGTACGGCTCGGCGGCCGCGGGCGCGCTGCCGTCCTGGGCGAGCCGGTGGTCGTCCAGGTGGCTCTTCTGCCGCTCGCCCCAGCGGTCCTGTCCGTCGGTGCCGGCGCCCGACCGGCCCCACCGGACCGTCCGGAGCGCACCACGGAGCATGCGCGCGAAGGCGCTGGAGTTCGGCATGCGGCTCAGGCTAGTGCTGCGCCGGTCCGCGGGTCCTGGTGTTTCGCCGCCCGATCCGGCTGCCGTAGACGTCAGTCGTCGAGGACGAACGTGACCTGGAGGATCACCTGGTGACGACGACCTTTCCGTCCGCGACCTCGACCTTCTGCTCCTTCGCCCACGCGCCCTGGTCGGGTCGACGCGGCACCGGACCCTGACCGGTGCTGTGCGCTCCAGCCCTGTCCGTTCGCGGGGCGCTGCAACGGGTCATGTCCCGGACGGCACCCCCCGTCGTGGGACGATGGTGACCAGTCCGTCCGCCGACGCCCGGAGCGCCACCCCTTGACCCCGATCCCCGACCCCGCGCTGAGTGCGCAGGTCCAGCCGGCAGCGACCCCGCCGCACCTGCTGCGCAACTTCTGCATCATCGCCCACATCGACCACGGCAAGTCAACGCTGGCCGACCGGATGCTGCAGCTCACCGGCGTCGTCGACGCACGGGCGATGCGGGAGCAGTACCTGGACCGGATGGACATCGAGCGCGAGCGCGGCATCACGATCAAGTCCCAGGCGGTCCGGATGACCTGGGCGGTCCCCGGCGCCGACGGCGCGCTCGTGCCGTACGCGCTCAACATGATCGACACCCCGGGCCACGTGGACTTCACCTATGAGGTGTCCCGCTCGCTGGCCGCCTGCGAAGGGGCCGTGCTGCTGGTCGACGCGGCACAGGGGATCGAGGCCCAGACCCTGGCCAACCTGTACCTGGCGATGGAGAACGACCTGGCGATCATCCCGGTGCTGAACAAGATCGACCTGCCGGCGGCCGAGCCGGACCGGTACGCCGACGAGATCGCCGGCCTGGTCGGCGGGGACCCGGCCGACATCCTGCGGGTATCCGGCAAGACGGGCGACGGCGTCGACGTGCTGCTGGACCGGATCGTCGACGTCGTCCCGCCACCTGCCGGAGACGCCGCGGGGTCCGCACGGGCGATGATCTTCGACTCGGTCTACGACACCTACCGGGGCGTCGTCACCTACGTGCGGGTCATCGACGGGCGGCTCACGCACCGCGAGCGCATCGTCATGATGTCGACGAGAGCCACCCACGAGCTGCTGGAGATCGGCGTGATCTCCCCGGAGCCGGTGCCGACCAGCGGCCTCGGCGTCGGCGAGGTCGGCTACCTGATCACCGGGGTGAAGGACGTCCGCCAGTCCAAGGTGGGCGACACGGTCACCGACGCGGCGCGGCCGGCCACCGTCTCGCTGCCCGGGTACGGCGACCCCAAGCCGATGGTGTACTCGGGCCTGTACCCGATCGACGGCTCGGACTACCCGGCGCTGCGCGACGCCCTGGACAGGCTCAAGCTGAACGACGCCGCGCTGGTCTACGAGCCGGAGACCTCCGTTGCCCTCGGTTTCGGGTTCCGCGTCGGGTTCCTCGGCCTGCTGCACCTGGAGATCGTGCGGGAGCGCCTGGAGCGTGAGTTCGACCTCGACCTGATCTCCACCGCACCGAACGTGGTCTACCAGGTGACGATGGAGGACCGGTCGATCGCGACCGTCACCAATCCCAGCGAGTACCCGGGCGGGAAGGTCGCCGAGGTCCGTGAGCCCGTGGTCCGGGCGACCATGCTTGCCCCGAGCGAGTTCATCGGCTCGATCATGGAGCTCTGCCAGCAGCGCCGCGGTGACCTGCTGGGGATCGACTACCTGTCGCCCGAGCGGGTGGAGATGCGGTACACCCTGCCGCTCGCCGAGATCGTGTTCGACTTCTTCGACCAGCTGAAGTCCCGGACGCGTGGGTACGGCTCCCTCGACTACGAGCGCCAGGGGGACGTGGCGGCGGACCTGGTGAAGGTCGACATCCTGCTGCAGGGCGAGGCGGTGGACGCGTTCAGCGCCATCGTGCACAGGGACAAGGCCTACGGGTACGGCGTCTCGATGGCGGCCAAGCTCAAGGAGCTGATCCCGCGCCAGCAGTTCGAGGTGCCCATCCAGGCAGCGGTCGGCGCGCGGGTGATCGCCCGGGAGAACGTCCGGGCGTTGCGCAAGGACGTGCTCGCCAAGTGCTACGGCGGTGACATCAGCCGCAAGCGCAAGCTGCTGGAGAAGCAGAAGGAGGGCAAGAAGCGGATGAAGACCATCGGGCGGGTGGAGGTCCCGCAGGAGGCCTTCATCGCCGCGCTCTCCGCGGAGGCCGCGTCGAACAAGGATGCCAAGGAACGGCCCAAGCGGTAGCCGCACGACGACGCAGGCCCGGGGCCCCTCACCGGGACCCGGGCCCGTCCACATCGGTCAGGCGGCGTCGAGCGCGGCCAGCTGCTCGGGGTTGAGCTCGATGGACAGCGCCGCCAGCGACTCCTCGTACCGGCGCACCCGCGTTGTCCCGATCAGCGGGATGGTCCGCGGTGACGTCCGTGCCAGCATCCAGGCAAGGACCACCTGGCTGGGCAGCACACCGAGCTCGGCCGCCAGGGCGTCCACCGCAGCAAGGCGCGCACGCGCGGCGTCGCCGGCGTACGGCGCGTAGTTCCACATCGCCCCGCGGTCCTCCGGCGCGGCGTCGTACAGGCCCTTGAGCACGGGGGAGTGCGCCACCAGGGTGAGGTCGGGGTGGGACTCGAGGTAGTCCAGCTGGTCGTCGTCGACGATCGAGGCGTTCCGTAGGCCGGCGCGGCGCTGCAGGTAGGAGTGCTCCTGCTGCAGGACCACCGGAGCCGGCCAGCCGTTGGCCAGGCAGAGCCGGCGGATCCGCTCGAGACGCCAGGTCCGCACGTTGGACCAGCCCAGGTAGCGGACCTTGCCTTCTCCCACGAACGAGGCGAGGGTCTCCAGGGTCTCCTCCAGCGGGGTGCGGCGGTCGTCGACGTGCACGTAGTACAGGTCGACGTGGTCGGTCTGCAGCCGCCGCAGGCTCCCCTCGAGGGACCCCCGCAAGGTGGCTGCCCCGGCGCCGACGTAGCTCTTCGGGGCGAGCTCCCAGTTGGGCTCGGCCTGTCCGGCCGGCCACACCTTGTCCGGGTCGGTCAGACGTGCCGTGCCCTTGGTGGCCAGGAACACCTGGTCGCGGGTGCCGGAGCGGGCGAACCAGCGCCCGAGCAGCTCCTCGCTCTGGCCGCCGTTGGTGCCCTGTGCCCCCCACCACGAGTAGCAGTCCGCGGTGTCGACGAACGTGCCCCCGTCGGCAAGGAAGCGGTCCAGCAGCGCGACCGAGGCGGTCTCGCCAGCCGCCGTCCCCATGCCCATGGCGCCGAGCGCGATCCGGCTCACCTGCTCGCCGGTGGTGCCCAGCTCGATGGTCCTCATGCGTGTCTCCTCAGGTCTCTCAGTTGTCGATCCCGGAGCCGGCTGACGCGGCCCGGAGCATGTTCTGGTGGATGCCGATCTTGTTGTCCAGCGCCGTGAGGTGGCGGCGGAGCAGTGCGATGTGTGCGACCGGCTCCGTGCGGTGATTCGTGAGGACCTCGACGCGGTCGCCGATGGTGCCGTCGCCGTCCCTGGTCAGCTCGATGAACCGCTGCATGTCCCGGATCGGCATGCCGGTCTGCCGCAGCAGGGTGAGGAAGACCACTGCGCCGATCTCGGCGTCGGTGAAGCGGCGGTGCCCGCCCGGTCCTCTGGTGATGGGTGCGAGCAGCCCGATCCGCTCGTAGTACCGCAGGGTGTGCGGCGAGACGCCGGTGCGCTCGGCGGCCTCCTCGATGCTGACGCCGTGCTCGGTCAGGGTGGTCATGTCGATGACGGTAGAAGTTCGAGCGCACTCGAAGTCAAGCCTTTCCCGGATCGGGCTGATGGGACGATGGGGGGATGGTCCCCAGCGCGCTCCCGGACGGGCTTCCGGCGCCCGACGACGGCGCGCTGCCGGCTTGGGTGGCCGGGTCGCCCGATGCCGGGCGCGGCGTCGGGGTGTACCTGCATGTGCCGTTCTGCGCGGTGCGCTGCGGCTACTGCGACTTCAACACCTACACCGCGGGCGAGCTCGGCGGTGGCGCGAGCCAGGTGTCGTACGCGGACACCCTCCTGACGGAGGTCGAGCTGGCCCGGCGGGTGCTCGCCGATGCCGGACGAGGCGGTCGGCCGGTCCAGACGGTGTTCGTAGGGGGCGGGACGCCGACGGTGCTGCCGCCGGGCGACCTTGCGCGGATGCTCGACGCCGTCCGAGGCGCCTGGGGGCTCGCACCGGGGGCGGAGGTGACGACGGAGGCGAACCCCGACTCGGTGACGCCGGACTCGTTGGCGGCGCTCGCGCGCGGCGGGTTCACCCGGGTCTCGTTCGGCATGCAGTCGGCGGTCCCGCACGTGCTGGCCACCCTCGAGCGGACCCACGACCCGTCCCGGGTGCCTGAGGTGGTGCGGTGGGCGCGTGACGCCGGGCTCGACACGTCCCTCGACCTGATCTACGGCACACCGGGGGAGTCGCTGGACGACTGGCGGCGGTCCGTCGAGGCCGCGCTGGACTGCGGGGTCGACCACGTCTCCGCCTACGCCCGGGTGATCGAGCCGGGCACGCGGATGGCTGCTGCGGTGCGCCGCGGCGTCCTGCCGGAGACGGATCCGGACGACCAGGCGACCAGGTACGAGCTGGCCGACGGGATGCTGGCGGCCGCCGGCCTGCTCTGGTACGAGGTGAGCAACTGGGCCCGGCCCGGCCATGCCTGCCGGCACAACCTCGGCTACTGGCGCGGGGCCGACTGGTGGGGCTTCGGTCCGGGTGCGCACTCCCACGTTGCGGCCGGCGACCGCGCGGTCCGGTGGTGGAACGTCAAGCACCCGAGGGCCTACGCAGAGCGGCTGGCGGCCGGGCACAGTCCCGCGGCGGCCCGTGAGCTGCTGGAACCTGCCGACGTGCGGCTGGAGCGGGTGCTGCTGGGGGTGCGGCTGAGCGAGGGCCTTGACCTGGGTGCGCTCGCGGCGCCGGGTCGCCGCGCCGTCGCAGGGCTGGTGGCCGACGGGTTGCTGGACGGCGTCGCGGCCGTGCACGGGCGGGTGGTGCTCACCCGCCGTGGCCGGCTGCTCGCCGACACCGTGGTGCGGGCGCTGACCGACTGACCGCGATGCGCCGACCAGGTCGCGCGGTGGACATGACGGAGGACCGGTGATCGCTCACCGGCCCTCCGACAGTTGGCGCGTGTCAGATCACTTGATCAGGCGGATGTTCACCGGGTACCGGTAGGCCTGGCCCTTGTTGGCTGCCATGCCGGCCATGACCATGAAAACCACTCCGCCGATGTAGGCGACCGGCAGCAGGAGGAAGCCGATGAAGATGAAGATCGTGATCCAGGAGACGATCAGCGCGATGTTCCAGGTGATCTGGAAGTTGAGCGCTTCCTTGGCCTGCTCGTCGACGAAGCGACCGCGCTCCTTGAAGACGAGCCAGATCACCAGAGCGGGGACGAATCCGAAGAGGATCCCGCCGAGGTGGGAGAACATTGCCCACTGGCGCTGCTCGGCATCGGTCAGCGGTGCAGCCGGTGCGGCGTAGCCGGGAGGCGGTGCCGCGTAGCCGGGAGGCGGCGCGTTGTAGGCGGGCGGAGGTGCCGCGTAGCCGGGCGGCGGGGCGCTGTACGCGGGCGGGGGTACCGCGCCGGCGGGCGGCGGCGGAGGCACCGCACCCTCAGGGACGGGCGGAGGGGTGGCGCCCTGCTCGGGCATCGGGTCGGACGGAATCGTCATGTCATTTCACCAGCTCGAGTGAGAAGGGATAGGTGTACGCCTGGCCGCGGTTGACCGCCTGGAAGCCCATGACGGAGAAGATGACCGACACGATCCAGATCAGGAAGCCGAGGAGGCCGACGAAGGGCACGAAGAGGCCGAGCAGGAAGACGACGACCCAGCCGATTGCCAGGGTGATCTGGAAGTTCAGCGCCTTGCGCGCCTCCTGGCCGACGAAGGTGCTGCGGTCCTTGTACATCAGCCAGATGATCAGCGATGGCAGGAACCACAGGATGCCGCCCAGGTGCGCGAAGCCGGCCCACTGGCGCGTCTCGGCGTCCGACAGCGGGACGGGTGCGGCACCAGGGGCGCCGGGCGGACCCACTGGTGGTGGTGTGGGCGGGTTGGAATCGGACATCTCACTGCCTTTCGCTGAGGTCAGGCGGGCACCGGTGGTGCACGACGTGGCGCGGCGCAGGAAGGGCTGCACCACAGCGCCTCTGAACATAGCGAAAGCGACACCCCCGTGGGGACTACCGCGCGGTTACATCTTCTCGCCGGTGACGAAGTCGATGAGCTCCTCCACCCGGCCGAGGAACGCCGGCTCCAGGTCTCGGAAGTCCCGCACCGCGTCGAGGATACGGTGCCAGCCGGCCGCGACGTCGGCCTGGCCGGCCGACGGCCAGCCGAGATGCACGAGGATCCCGCGCTTCCATTCGATGTGGCGGTCGACCTCCGGCCACTCGGCCAGGCCGATCCGAACCGGGCGGACCGCCTGCCAGACATCGACGTAGGGATGCCCGACGACGAGCACCGTGCCGCTCGGTGCTGCCCGGACGGCGTCGGCGGCGATCCGGCTCTCCTTCGACCCTGCGACCAGGTGGTCGACGAGCACGCCAAGGCGGCTGTGGGGTGTCGGGCCGAACCCGCGCACCGCCTCTACGAGGTTGTCGACGCCGTCGAGCATCTCGACCACGACGCCTTCGATCCGCAGGTCGTCGCCCCACACCTTCTCGACCAGCTCGGCGTCGTGCCGTCCCTCCACCCAGATCCGGCTGGGCCGGGCCACCCGGGCCGGAACGTCGGGGACGGCGACCGAGCCCGACGCCGTCCGGGTCGGTCCGGACGGGGCAGGGGTGACCGCCGGTGGTAGCAGCTCGACGGGTGCACCGTCCACCCAGAACCCGGGGCCGAGCGGGAAGGTGCGGGTGCGACCGCGCCGGTCCTCCAGGACCACCACGCGCATGCCACCCGAGGTCTCGACAGCGCCCACCGCGCCCACCCAACCGGTGGTGACCTCCTCGACCACGAGGCCCTTCTCGGCCGCAAGCGGACGCGAGACGGGATGCCGGGGGCAGGGGAGCCGGCGAGGACGTCGCGGCCGTAGCGGTCGCCGTCGGAGCGGTCGGGCACCAGGGGACTCTAGGTGGCGGGTCGGCCACCGCGGGGCGCCTCGCCGCGTGGTGGCCCGAGCAGTCGGGCTGGTCCGGTCCGTCGTAGCATTAGCACTCAGACCGGCCGAGTGCCATCGGCGGTCGTCAGCGGGGAGGAGGCGACAGTGAGCGAGGACCGCAGGCTCGAGGTGCTCCGAGCCATCGTCGAGGACTACGTCCACACCCGCGAACCCGTCGGTTCCCGCGTCCTGGTCGAGCGGCACGGTCTGAAGGTGTCGCCGGCGACCATCCGCAACGACATGGCGGCGCTCGAGGAGGGCGGCTACATCACCCAGCCGCACACCTCGGCGGGGCGCATCCCCACCGACAAGGGCTACCGGCTCTTCGTCGACCGGCTGTCCGGGATCAAGCCCCTGTCGCCGGCCGAGCGGCGCGCCATCCAGGCGTTCCTCGACGAGGCGGTCGACCTCGACGACGTCGTCGACCGGTCCGTCCGCCTGCTCGCCCAGCTGACCCACCAGGTCGCGGTCGTGCAGTATCCCTCGCTGCGCCGGTCGGCCCTGCGGCACCTCGAGATGGTCCCGTTGAGCGCCACCCGCCTGCTGATCGTGATCATCACCGAGACGGGCCGCGTCGAGCAGCGGATGCTCGAGGTCGCCGACGGGATCCCGGAGCATGTGCTTGGCGAGCTGCGTGCGCGGTTGAACGCCACGGTGGCCGGACGGTGCCTTGCCGACCTCACCGAGCCGCTGGACCAGGTGGCGAAGGCCTTCGCCGTCGGTGACCAGGAGTTCGTCACGCAGGTGGTCCGTGCGGTCGAGGACACCCTCGCCGAGACCACCGAGGAGCGGATCGTGATGGCGGGCACCGCCAACCTGGCCCGCGCCGGGACGGACTTCGCGCACAGCATCCGCCCGGTGCTGGAGGCGTTGGAGGAGCAGGTGGTGCTCCTGCGGCTGCTCACCGAGATGGCCGAGGACTCGGCCGGGGTCACGGTCCGGATCGGGCACGAGAACCAGCACATCGGTCTCGCCGAGACGTCGATCGTCGCCACCAGCTATGGAGCGGACGGGCAGTCGGTGGCCCGGATCGGTTCCTTGGGACCCACCCGGATGGACTACGCCGGGACGATCGCCTCGGTCCGCGCGGTTGCCCGCTACCTGTCGCGGATCCTCGCCGGGTGAGCAGCCGACGAACCTCCCCACCCCCGACCCCGAACCCTGTGAGCCTTCGTGAGCCTTCGTGAGCACTGACCACTACGGCACCCTCGGTGTCAACCGCGACGCCAGCCCCGAGGAGATCAAGCGCGCCTACCGGCGGATGGCCCGTGAGCACCATCCCGACGTCGCGGAGGGCGACGGCGCCGAGGAGCGCTTCAAGGAGGTCTCACGGGCCTACGAGGTGCTCTCGAACCCCGAGAAGCGCCAGATGTACGACAGCGGCGTCGACCCGGCCGCGCCCAACGGTGGCGGGTTCGGCGCCGGCTTCGGCTTCCAGGACATCTTCGAGACGTTCTTCGGCGCTGGGCCTTCGGCGCGGCGCGGACCGGTGCCGCGCGCCCGGCGCGGCCAGGACGCCCTGGTCCGGCTGGAGATCGATCTGTCCGATGCGGCCTTCGGCACCCACCGCGACGTGGCTGTCGACACCGCAGTCGTCTGCCCGACCTGCCAGGGCACCTGCTGCAAGCCCGGCACGTCACCGCGCACCTGCGAGGTCTGCGGCGGGCACGGTGTGGTGCAGCGGGTGGCACGGTCGTTCCTCGGCCAGGTGATGACCTCCAGCCCCTGTGCCGCCTGCCACGGGTTCGGCACCGTGATCCCCGACCCCTGCCCGGAGTGCTCCGGTGAGGGCCGGGTGCGCAGCCGTCGGACCCTGAGCGTTGACGTCCCCGCCGGCGTGGAGACGGGCACCCGGATCAAGCTGCCCGGGCAGGGCGAGGTCGGCCCGGCCGGTGGCCCGGCCGGCGACGTCTACCTGGAGGTCCGCCAGCGTCCGCACCCGACGCTGATCCGTCAGGGCGACGACCTGCACTGCGGCCTGGAGATCCCGATGACGGCTGCCGCGCTGGGCACTGTTGTCGACCTGGAGACCCTCGACGGCGTCCGGTCGGTCGGCATCCGGCCCGGGACTCAGCCCGGCGCCGTGATCGTCGAGCGGGGGCTTGGCGTCGGGCACCTGCACGGCAGCGGCCGCGGCGACCTGCATGTCCACGTCGACGTGCAGGTGCCGACCACCCTCGACCCCGAGCAGCAACGGCTGCTGCGCGAGCTGGCGGCACTGCGTGGGGAGGAGCGGCCTGAAGCGCGGCTCTCCCCGGCCCAGTCCGGGGTGTTCGCCAAGCTGCGTGACCGGCTCGCTGGGCGCTGACCGATGAGCGCACCGGTCTTCCTCGCCGACCCTGCCGTGCTCGACGCCTACGTCCCCGGGTCCTGGTACGTCCTCGAGGGTGCCGAGGCGCGGCACGCAGGTGTCGTCCAGCGCCGTCGGCCGGGTGAGCGGGTGGACGTGGTGGACGGTCGTGGCGTCCGGCTCGAGTGCCGGATCACCGCCGTCGACCCGGGTCGGTTGAGCCTGGAGGTGGTCGGCCGTCGTGACGAGCCGGCGCCGCAGGTACGACTGATCCTTGTGCAGGCGCTGGCCAAGGGTGACCGTGACGAGATGGCGGTGGAAGCGGCCACTGAGGTGGGCGTCGACGAGGTGGTCCCGTGGCAGGCGGCCCGGTCCGTCGTCGTCTGGCGCGGTGACCGCGCGGCCAAGAGCCGCGCGCGCTGGCTCGCCACCGTGCGGGAGGCCACCAAGCAGTCCCGCCGGGCCCACCTGCCGGCTGTCGACGAGGCTGTCGACACCGCAGGGCTCGCGGTGCTGGTTCGGGCCGCGGTGGCAGGCGGCGGCGTCGCCCTGGTGCTGCACGAGGCCGCGGACCGTCCCCTGGCGGCGGTCGACCTGCCATCGGCGGGCGGCCCCGCGGTCGCCGTCCTGGTGGTGGTCGGCCCCGAGGGTGGCATCGCCGACGACGAGATCGCGACGCTGGCCGACGCGGGCGGCATCCCGGTGCGGATGGGGCCGAACGTGCTCCGCACCTCGACGGCCGGGCCGGTCGCCCTCGCGTTGCTCGCTCAGCGCCTCGGCCGCTGGGCGTGAACCGGCCGATCGCGGCCGGGGCGATCCCGCACGGCCGGCACTACCCTGACGGCATGTCCACCGAACGCCAGCCGCTGACCTCACCGGAGTGCGTGTTCTGCCGGATCGTGGCCGGGGAGGTGCCCGCAACCATCGTCGCCGCCGACGACAAGGCTGTGGCCTTCCGGGACGCCCACCCCCAGGCACCGCTGCACGTCCTGGTCGTCCCGCGGGACCACCACGCCGACGTCGCGCAGCTTGCGGCCGCCGATCCGGCGCTGCTCGCTGCCGTCATCAGACTGGCCAACGAGGTCGCCGAGGCCGAGGCCGGCGGCCAGTTCCGGCTGATCTTCAACACCGGCGTGGCATCCGGGCAGTCGGTGTTCCACGCGCACGGGCACGTCATCGGGGGACAACGGCTGGGCTGGTCGCCTGCCTGAGTACCGCCTGGGACCCGGCCACTACGATGGGCGGCATCCACGAGGCAGCAAGGAGGCCCGGTCGTAGCGGCCGTTCCCATGGCAACCAGATCACCTTCAGGCGCGGGGCTCGGTGATGTCGAGCACCGGATCATCGTCCCCGCACACCTGCCGGCAGTGGCCATCCTCGGGCCCGGCGACGAGGTGCTCCGCGCCGTCGAGGCAGGCTTCCCGAAGGTCCGAGTGCACGCACGCGGCGACCAGATCACCCTCACCGGCCCGCCGGCGGACGTCGGACTGGTGACGCGCCTGCTGGACGAGCTGCTCAAGGTCGCGGCGACCGGCACCCCGCTCACCGCGGACGTCGTCGCCCGGTCGGTGCGGATGCTCACCGCCGCGACGGCCAGCCGCCCGGCGGAGGTGCTGACCCAGAACATCCTGTCCAGCCGCGGGCGGACCATCCGGCCGAAGACCGTGAACCAGAAGACCTACGTCGACGCCATCGACCGGAACACGATCACCTTCGGGATCGGGCCGGCCGGCACCGGCAAGACGTACCTGGCTATGGCAAAGGCGGTGCAGGCCCTGCAGGGCAAGCAGGTCAACCGGATCGTGCTGACCAAGCCGGCCGTCGAGGCGGGGGAGCGGCTCGGGTTCCTGCCCGGCACGCTCAGCGAGAAGATCGACCCCTACCTGCGCCCCCTCTACGATGCCCTGCACGACATGGTCGACCCCGACTCCATCCCCCGTCTGATCGAAGCCGGGACGGTCGAGGTGGCACCGCTGGCGTACATGCGTGGACGCACGCTCAACGACGCGTTCATCGTGCTCGACGAGGCCCAGAACACCTCGACCGAGCAGATGAAGATGTTCTTGACCAGGCTCGGCTTCGGCTCGCGGATGGTGGTCACCGGCGACGTCACCCAAGTGGACCTGCCCGGTGGCACCAGGTCCGGGCTGCGGGTGGTCGAGGAGATCCTGAACACCGTCGACGACGTGGCCTTCTGCCGTCTGACCTCGGAGGACGTCGTCCGGCACCGGCTCGTCGGCGACATCATCGACGCGTACGGGGTGTGGGACATCCGATCTGCCGACCAGGGGAGCGGGAGCGCCCGGTGAGCATCGAGGTGAACAACGAGTCGGGGTACGTGGTCGACGAGGCGGAGTTCGCGGCGCTGGCGCGGCACGTGCTGGACGCCATGCACGTGCATCCCCAGACCGAGCTCTCGATCCTCCTGGTCGCCATCGACGTGATGAGCGAGCTGCACCAGCAGTGGATGGACGAGCCTGGCCCGACCGACGTGCTCTCGTTCCCGATGGACGAGCTGCGACCGGGTACCGAGGGCGACCCGACGCCGGCGGGTCTGCTGGGCGACATCGTGCTCTGCCCCGAGGTCGCGGCCGGCCAGGCCACGCAGGCGGGTCACTCGACGGCCGAGGAGCTCCTGCTGCTCACCACCCACGGGATCCTGCACCTGCTCGGGTTCGACCATGCCGAGCCCGAGGAGGAGAAGGAGATGTTCGCGCTGCAGCGACGGCTCCTGCTCACCTTCCTCGCCGGCAGATGAACGGGGTCCCGGTCGGCGCGCTGCTGACCATCGCGGTGGTGGCGACGGTGCTCGCGGCCCTGCTCAGTGCCGGCGAGACGGCGGTCCTGCGCAGCGCACCGCCCGGTGCGGTCATCCCGGAGAAGATCGGGGCGGCAGCCAGACGACGCCGCCTGCTCGCTGACGCGCACGGCACCGCGGGTGCGGCGGCCGGTGTGCGTGTGGTGTGCCAGGTGATCGCGGCGGTGTCGCTCACGGTTGCGCTGATGGGCACCGGCCTCGCGTGGCGGCTGGTCCTGCTGACGGCGCTCGTTCTCGTCGGGCTGCTGGCGCTGGTCGTGGTGCGGTTCCTGCCGCGGACCCTCGGCTACCGCTATCCCGGCGTCACCCTGCTGCTCACCTCCGGGCTGCTCGCCGTTGCGCGGGTGGCCGCAAGGCCGCTGCGCGGCGTCGTCGCCGTCGGACGGCACCCGCTCAGCGACGCCGAGCTGCGCGCAGTCGTCGACCGGGCGACCGAGTCCGAGCTGATCGAGGACGAAGAGGGCGAGATGTTCCGATCCGTGCTCGAGCTCGGGGACACGATCACCCGCGCCGTGATGGTGCCGCGGACCGAGATGATCACGCTGCCCAGCGGCACTCCGTTGCGCAAGGCGCTCTCCCTGTTCCTCAAGTCCGGCTACTCACGGGTGCCGGTGGTGGGCTCGTCGGTCGACGACGTGCTGGGCGTGCTGTACCTGAAGGACGTCGTCCGCTGGGTGCACACGGTCGGCGATGACACCTCGCCTGCCGATCAGCTGCTCCGACCACCCGTGTTCGTCCCGGAGTCCAAGCCGGTCGACGAGCTGCTCCGGGAGATGCAGCAGGGCGCCTCGCACATGGCCATGGTGGTCGACGAGTTCGGCGGGATCGCCGGCCTGGTGACGATCGAGGACGCGCTCGAGGAGATCGTCGGTGAGCTGACCGACGAGCACGACCAGGCCGCCCCGGAGGTCGAGGGCCTCGCGGACGGTCGGTATCGGGTGCCGTCCCGGCTGCCGCTGGACGAGCTCGGCGAGCTGTTCGACATCGAGATCGAGGACGACGACGTCGACACCGCGGGCGGCCTGCTGGCCAAGGCGCTGGGCAAGGTCCCGCTGGCCGGGTCGAGCGCAGAGGTTGCGGGCCTACGGTTGACCGCGGACCGGGTGGAGGGCAGGCGCAAGCAGGTGGCCACCGTGCTGGTCATGAAGATGCCGGACGGTGCGCCGACAGGTGGAGGGCAGTCGTGAGCGGGACAGCAGTGCAAGGGCCGGCCGGGCAGGTGCCGGATGGGTACCGGTCGGGCTTCGCCTCCGTGGTCGGGCGGCCCAACGCGGGCAAGTCGACCCTGACCAATGCGCTGGTCGGACAGAAGGTGGCGATCACCTCCGGGCGACCGCAGACGACGCGGCACGTCATCCGCGGAGTGGTGCACCGGACCGACGCCCAGCTGGTCCTCGTCGACACCCCCGGGCTGCACAAGCCGCGCACGCTGCTGGGCGAGCGGCTCAACGACCTGGTGCTGCAGACCCTTGCGGAGGTGGACGTGATCGCCTTCTGCCTGCCCGCCGACCAGCGGGTCGGACCGGGCGACAGGTACATCGCCGAGCAGATCGCCCGACTCGGGCAGGGCCGCACGGCGACCCCGGTGGTCGGGGTGGCGACCAAGGCCGACCTGGTCAGCAAGGGCAGGCTGGCCGAGCACCTGATGGCCGTGGCGGAGCTCGGCGAGTGGGCCGACATCGTGCCGGTGAGCGCCGTGGACGGCTACCAGGTGGACACGCTGCTCGACGTCCTGCTCGGCCACCTGCCGCCGGGTCCTCCGCTGTACCCCGACGGTGAGCTCACCGATGAGCCCGAGCTGGTGATGGTCGCCGAGCTGGTGCGCGAGGCCGCTCTTGAGGGTGTCCGGGACGAGCTGCCGCACTCGTTGGCGGTCGTGGTCGACGAGATCTCGGTCCGCGAGGGCCGGGATGCGGACCGCCCGCTGCTGGACGTGCGGGTGAACCTCTTCGTCGAGCGGGACAGCCAGAAGGCGATCGTGATCGGCAAGGGCGGGGCGCGCCTGCGCGAGGTCGGTACGCAGGCCAGGCGCGGCATCGAGGCCCTGCTCGGCGCGCGGGTGTACCTGGACCTGCACGTCAAGGTCGCAAAGGACTGGCAGCGCGACCCCAAGCAGCTGGGTCGGCTCGGGTTCTGACCCGCGGGGTCCCGGGGACATCGCACGGCACTGGCTAGACTCCCCGCGTGCGTTACCGGATCGCCGTGACCAGCGCCGTAGCGGTGCTGGGGCTGGGCGTGCTCGGCGCGGTGTCGGGACCCGGCTGGGACCCTGTGCCGCTCACCGAGACGATCGCCGTCGCGACGCCGGACACCACGATCGGGGCAACCGAGGGCACCGACCCGGTCGGTACCTACGAGGTGGCCACCTCCGTCGTGACGGTGGAGCTTGCCGGCACGGAGGTGGAGGCCCGGGTCAGCGAGCCGATCGGCGCCACCGGGCTGCGGCCGGGCATCGTCTTCGTCCATGGTGCGGGGACGGGCCGCTACCAGGACGCGTTCGTCGACCAGGCGGAGGCGCTGGCCAGCGCGGGCATCGTTGCGATGGTGCCGAACAAGAGGCTCGACACGTACACCACCCGGGTACGCAGCTACGTCGGCATGGCCAACGACTACCTGCGCAGCGTCGAGCTGCTGCGGGGACTGCCCGGCGTCGACCCGGACAAGGTAGGGGTGTGCGGGGAGAGCGAGGGTGCGTGGATCGTCCCGGTGATGGCCGCGGACAACCCGTCGGTCGCCTTCACCGTCCTGGTCGCGGCGCCGGTGGTGCCGCCCCGCCAGCAGGCCGCGTTCGCTGTCGACTCCTACCTGCGCAACACGGGCGTCCCGGTGGAGGTGCTGCGGTCCGTCCCGCGGTTCGTCGGGATGCAGTTCCCCGGCGGCGGCTTCGACTACATGGACTTCGACGCCGAGGCGTTCCAGCAACGGATGCGCCAGCCGCTGCTGGTGGTTTACGGCACCGGCGATTCGGCCATGCCGACGGTGCAGGGCGCCGAGCAACTGATCGACGACCTGAGGATCGCCGGGAACAGCGACTGGACGGTGCGGTTCTACGAGGGCGCCGACCACGGGATCAAGGTGAACCGGCAGCTGGTGCCGGAGTCCGCGCGCGACCTGTCCGCCTGGATCCAGGCTCTCCCGGAGTCCGCGGACGCGTCACCGCGGGTGGCCGGCGCGGAGCCGTACCAGCGGTTCCGGGCTGCCCCGGTCGAGCATCCGCGCTGGTACGCGGAGGGGGACATCCTGGTGGCGACCTTGGCCGCCGGGTACCTCGCCATCCTGGTCGGGCCGGTCCTGGCGGGTGCCCGCCGGTTGCGCGGGCGCCGCGGAGGCGGGCTCGCAACGGGCGTCAGGCTGCCGCTGATCTCGATGGCTGCCGGCGCGGGTGCATCGCTGCTCGGATTCGTGGTGTACCTCGGTGTGGTCGCGAACCTCGCGCAGAACTACCGGACGAACACGTTCATCGTCCAGGGCGGGTGGCTGACCGTACGGGTCCTGGCCATCGCGAGCGTCGTCGGCGGCGTGGTCCTGGTCTTCCGGGTGCTCGACGGGAGGCGCCTGGGGGTGCCGTCCGCGGCCCGCACGTCGAGCGGCGCGTGGACGCTGGCGACCGGCGTCGGCGGGTCGGTGCTCCTGCTCCTCCTGCTCGCCTACTTCGGGGTCTTCCCGCCGGTCTAGTGACCGTGCGCCGGGTGGCATCGGAGTGCGCACGCGGGCGGGCGCCAGACGGCGCGCGCGGTCCGCCGAGCCAGGGCGGATCGTGTCCCGGTGGCTTGACCGTGGGCATCAGGCGAAACGGCTCATTTCTCACCCCACACGGGGGCCCCACAGGGGTCCGGACGGCGCTACCGTTCCGCTGAGCGTCCTGGCTGCCCACAGTCCCGACGCGGCTTCCATAGGCGTCCCCGTCCTCGGTGGCGGGGCACAGGAGGGACATCATGACTCAGCCGGAGAACTTCACTTCCACCCAGGCATCCGACCCCCAGACGCCGGGTCAGATTCTGGCCGACATCGCCGCCCTCCGACCGGACCTTCGGGTCGCGGTGGCGAGCAACCCCAGCACCTACCCTGGCCTGCTCGAGTGGCTCGGCAGCCTGGGTGAGCCTGCTGTGGACGCGGCTATCGCCGCACGCAGGGCTGCGGTCCAGCAGACGCAGCAGATGCCGATGCTCCCGCCGGCGGCGCCGCCGGCGCCGTCACGGGCCGGTCAGCCGGCTGCGCAGGCACCTGCGCCCATGGTGACCCCGGGCTACGCGGGCATGCCGCCTCAGGGCGGCGCTCCGCAGTACGCGGGCATGCCGCCTCAGGGTGGCGCTCCGGGTCTGCAGTACGCGGGCATGCCGCCTCAGGGCGGAGGGCCCGGCCTGCAGTACCAGGGGACCGCTCCCCAGAAGTCGAACAAGGCGTTGTGGATTATCCTCGGCGTCGTCGGGCTGATCATCCTGCTCACCATCGGTGCAGTGATCTTCTTCCTCAACAGGGCCAAGGACGTCGTCGAGAACAACCTCGACGACGTCACCAACAACCTCGGCCAGGGCGACAACTACGGCGACGACGCCACCCTCGACGCGCTGTGGAACGCCTGCGCGGCCGAGGACTGGGCCTCGTGCGACCAGCTGTACTCCGACTCCCCGCTCGGCTCGGAGTACGAGGCGTTCGGCGACACCTGCGGCAACCGGACCGAGGGGAACCAGCTCTGCGTTGACGAGCTCGGCAGCGGAGCTGCCCCGAGCGAGCCCAATGCCTTCGGCGACGACGCCACCCTCGACGCGCTGTACACCGCGTGCATGGCCGAGGACTGGCAGGCCTGCGATGACCTGTACATGCAGTCCGGGGTCGGCACGGAGTACGAGGCGTTCGGCGACACCTGCGGCAACCGGACCGACGGGAGCAGCTACTGCGTAGTGGAGCTCGGAGGCGCGGTCGACCCCAGCAACACCAGCGGGAACAGCTACGGTGACAACGCCTACCTCGACGGCCTGTGGGACGCCTGCACGGCCGAGGACTGGCAGGCCTGCGACGACCTGTACATGCAGTCGGACATCGGCTCCGCGTACGAGGCGTACGGCGACACCTGCGGCAACAAGCAAACGGCAGGCAGCGGGAACCTCTGCGTCGACGTGATGCCCTGATCCCACAGACCTGAGCACCCACTCGGTCCCAGGCGGCGGTATCGCCTGGGACCGAGTGCTGTGCCAGGGGTACAGTTGCGCCGTGCGCGTACGTGGACTCCTCCTCCTTCGTCGCCGCGGCGAGGTCTGACAGACCGGTCCCTCGTCGCGGTGGTCGGTGCGCCGGTCGACCGACAACCGACGACGAAGGGCACCTCCCATGAATGACGCACCGCACCGAACGATCACGCCCGGCTCCAGTCCCGGCGCCCGGACGGATCTGGTCACCCCCTACGCGATCCGTACGGCCCAGCAGGCGTCCCCGATGCCGATCCACAAGTACCGGCCGTATTACGACGAGCTGATGCTCGACCTGCCTGACCGCACCTGGCCCCAGCGGCGGATGACCCAGGCACCCCGCTGGTGCGCCGTCGACCTGCGCGACGGCAACCAGGCGCTGATCGAGCCGATGAACCCCGAGCGCAAGCTGCGCATGTTCGAGCTGCTCGTCGACATGGGCTACAAGGAGATCGAGGTCGGCTTCCCGTCCGCCTCCCAGACCGACTACGACTTCGTGCGGATGCTGATCGAGACCAACCGCATCCCCGACGACGTCGTGATCCAGGTGCTGACCCAGTCCCGTGAGCACCTGATCGAACGCACCTACGAGGCGATCGCGGGCGCGAAGCAGGCGATCGTGCACCTGTACAACTCCACGTCGATCCTGCAGCGGGACGTCGTGTTCCGGGCCGACCAGGACGGCGTCGTCGACCTCGCGGTGTCCGGGGCACATCTGTGCAAGAAGTTCGAGGAGATGGTCCCCGAGACCGAGGTCTTGTACGAGTACTCCCCGGAGTCGTTCACCGGCACGGAGCTGGAGTTCGCGGTGCGGGTCTGCAACGCCGTGCTGGACGTCTGGGAGCCCACTGCCGAGCGCAAGGTGATCATCAACCTGCCGGCGACCGTCGAGATGGCCACCCCCAACGTGTACGCGGACTCGATCGAGTGGATGAGCCGCCACCTGCACCACCGGGAGAACGTCGTGCTCTCCCTGCACCCGCACAACGACCGTGGCACCGCCGTTGCCGCGGCGGAGCTCGGCTTCCTGGCCGGTGCGGACCGGATCGAGGGCTGCCTGTTCGGCAACGGTGAGCGCACCGGCAACGTGTGCCTGGTGACCCTCGGGATGAACCTGGCCAGCCAGGGGATCGACCCTCAGATCGACTTCTCCGACGTCGACTGGGTGCGCCGGACCGTTGAGTACTGCACCCAGCTGCCGGTCCACGAGCGTCATCCGTACGGGGGCGACCTGGTCTTCACCGCCTTCTCCGGATCGCATCAGGACGCGATCAAGAAGGGGCTCGAGGCCATGCAGGCCCATGCGGCGGCGCAGGGCGCCTCCGTCGACGACCTGATCTGGGCGGTGCCCTACCTGCCGATCGACCCGCGCGACGTCGGGCGCACCTACGAGGCCGTGATCCGGGTCAACTCCCAGTCCGGCAAGGGCGGGATGGCCTACCTGATGAAGGCCGAGCACCACCTCGACCTGCCGCGGCGGCTGCAGATCGAGTTCTCCCGGGTGGTGCAGCAGCACACGGACGCGAGCGGGCAGGAGGTCACTGCCGACGACCTGTGGCGCTTCTTCACCGACGAGTATCTGCCGGCCGCAGCCGACAGCGGGCTCGAGCAATGGGGCAGGTTCGCGCTCCGGGGCAGCCAGGTGGTGTCCGGCGAGACCGGGCCCGTGCGGCTCACCGCCGACCTGGTGGACGCCGGCGAGCAGGTGGCCGTTTCCGGCGAGGGGAACGGGCCGATCGCTGCCTTTGTCGCCGCGCTCGCCGGGCGGGCCGAGCACGTCGAGGTCCTCGACTACACCGAGCACGCGCTGTCCACCGGCGAGGACGCCGTTGCCGCGGCATACGTGGAGTGCATGGTGGGCGACGACGTGCTGTGGGGCGTGGGGATTGACCCGTCGATCACCACCGCCTCGTTCAAGGCGATCATCTCGGCCGTCAACCGCGCGCACCGCTGAGCGTTGGCCCCAGCGTCGACCCCGAGAGGGGTTCGGCGCTGGGGCTCGTCTCAGCGCTTCTTGTTCGGCCGACGGCGCGACTCGCGGGTGCGGGTCTTCCACACCTGGGTGAGCTCCGCGCGGAGCCGGGCATCGGTGCGCGCAGCCTGGTGCTCGGCCTCGCGCAGCAGCTTGCGGTAGCTGAGCAGACGCCGTTCGGGCAGGTCACCGGCGGCGACGGCGGCGAGCACCGCGCAGCCCGGTTCGGTCCGGTGGGCGCAGTCCGCGAAGCGGCAGTCGGCGGCGAGCGCCTCGACCTCGGGGAACACCTCGTCGAGGGCGTCGGCGCCCGCCAGACCGACGGTCCGCATCCCGGGGGTGTCGAGCAGCGCGCCGCCGCCCGGGACCAGGTGCAGCTCACGGGTCACGGTGGTGTGCCGGCCCTTGCCGTCCGCGCGCAGGGCCTGGGTGCGCATCACGGCGTCGGGGGCACCGATCAAGGCGTTCAGCAGGGTGGACTTGCCCACGCCGGAGGCTCCCAGCAGGGCGACGGTGGCCCCAGCGCCGAGCCACGCCCGCAACGGCTCCAGCCCGACGCCGGTGGTCGCTGAGGTGACCAGCACGTCGACGCCCGGGGCGAGCGCCGCGAGGTCCGCTGCCTGGGCGTCCGGATCGCGGACCAGGTCGGCCTTGGTGAGGGCCAGGACCGGCCGTGCGCCAGAGGACCACG
Source organism: Actinomycetales bacterium (assembly GCA_038204895.1). Lineage (GTDB taxonomy): Bacteria > Actinomycetota > Actinomycetes > Actinomycetales > Cellulomonadaceae > Actinotalea. Next base: position 45,706 of record JBBRCL010000016.1, read on the forward strand.
CCAGGGCGAGCAGGCGCTCGATCCGGGCCGGGTCCGGGTCCGGGGACATGCCTTCCACCACGGCAGCGACGTCGGCGTTGGCCGCCAGCACCTGGCTGTGCGAAGAGCCGTCCACCTGGGCGCGCACGACGGCGCTGCGCCGGGGCAGGACGCCGTCGACGGTCGGGCGTGCCACGACGTCGTGCGGGGTGGCAAGGACGACCCAGTCGCCGGTGACCGGCGCCGTCGTCGGGTCGATCCGGGACGCACGCTGCACGGCTGCACCCCATCCGGCGATCAGGGTCTGCAGACCGTCCGGGCCGGGCACGAGAACGTCGCAGGAGTCCCGGTCCGCGCGCGAGACGCGGGCCGGGGCGAGCTGCGCTGCGGCCCGACGGTCGGACGCAACGAGGTGAGAGGTCAGGGCGGACGACCAGGCGTCGTCCCAGCCCAGGCAGGCAAGGAGATCGAGATCTGGCATCGGAGGAGGTCCTCAGGTCGGGACCGGGGCGCTGAAGGTCAGTGCCACCGGAGGATGGATGACGACGCGGCACAGCTCTGGACGGCCATGGTCGTCACCTCCTCGGGCTTGGTCCGCCCGGGCAACCCGAGCGGCACGGCAAGGGTAGGACGACGTCGCGACGGTGGTCACGGGTATTTCGGGGCGCGCGTGCCGAGGCGCCCCCGATCCGCCCGAGGGCCAGCCCGGCCGGGCCGCGCGGCGGGGACGGCGTCGTCGGGGCCGTGGGGGAGAATGGCCCGGTGAGCCTGTACCGGGACGAGGCGATCGTGCTGCGCACCCAGAAGCTGGGCGAGGCCGACCGCATCGTGACCTTGCTCACACGCGAGCACGGGAAGGTGCGGGCGGTCGGCAAGGGCGTGCGCCGGACGTCGTCGCGGTTCGGCTCCCGGCTCGAGCCGTTCATGGTCATCGACGTCCAGTTGTACACGGGACGCAACTTGGACGTCGTCACCCAGGTGGAGACCATCGGCGCCTTCGGCCGGGAGGTCTGCGCCGACTACGGCCTGTACACCGCCGGCACCGCCATGCTCGAGACGGCCGAGCGCCTGGTCGACGCCGAGCACGAGCCGGCGGTCCAGCAGTACCTGTTGCTCGCAGGTGCGGTGCGGGTGCTCGCGGAGCGGACCCACGACGCCAACCTGGTCCTGGACGCGTATCTGCTGCGCTCTCTCTCGGTGGCCGGCTGGGCGCCGTCGTTCACGGACTGCGCCAGGTGCGGGGCGCCCGGTCCGCACCGGGCGTTCGCGGTGGCCTCGGGCGGGGCTGTCTGCGCCACCTGCCGCCCGCCGGGCGCGGCGTCGCCGGCGCCGGAGACGTTCGTGCTCCTGGCGGCTCTGCTGAGTGGCGACTGGACAGGTGCGGAGGCCAGCACGGAGCGGCCCCGACGCGAGGCCAACGGCCTGGTGGCCGCGTTCCTGCAGTTCCACCTCGAGCGCGGGCTGCGCTCGTTGCGGATGGTGGAGCGCGCCTGATGCCGATCCCGCCGCCGCCGCACCCGTCCGGGGCTCGTCCTCCCGACGTGCCGGCCGACCTGGTGCCCAGGCATGTGGCGATCGTGATGGACGGCAACGGCCGCTGGGCCAACGCTCGCGGCCTGCCGCGCACGGCGGGGCACCAGGCGGGGGAGGCCGCGCTGCTCGACGTCGTCGCGGGCGCCATCGAGATCGGCGTCACGCACATCTCGGCGTACGCGTTCTCGACGGAGAACTGGAAGCGCTCGCCGGAGGAGGTCCGCTTCCTGATGGGCTTCAACCGGGACGTGCTGCGCCGTCGGCGGGACACCATGCACGAGTGGGGGGTCCGGGTGCGGTGGGCGGGCCGTCGTCCGCGGCTGTGGCGGTCGGTGATCACCGAGCTGGAGACCGCGGAGGCTCTGACCAGGCACAACACGGTGTGCACGCTCACCATGTGCGTGAACTACGGCGGCCGGGCGGAGATCGCCGACGCCGCGAAGGCGATCGCCCGTGAGGTCGCGGCGGGTCGCCTGGACCCGGAGCGGGTCGACGTGCGCACCGTGGCTCGGCACCTCGACGAGCCGGACCTGCCCGACGTCGACCTGTTCCTGCGGACGTCGGGGGAGCAGCGGACGTCGAACTTCATGATCTGGCAGGCCGCGTACGCCGAGCTGGTCTTCCTGGACGAGTACTGGCCCGATGTCGACCGTCGCACCCTGTGGCGCGCCGTGCAGACCTATGCCAGTCGGGACCGCCGCTACGGCGGGGCGGCCGACCTCTCCGTGAACTGACCTCGTCGAGCTCGGGGGTGCGTGTCGCCGTCCGGCGGTAGCGTCGGGGGCATGACGATCAAGGTGGAGATGGTGACCTTCGACTGCCGGGACGCCTATGCTCTCGCGGACTGGTGGTCGCGGCAGACCGGCGGCAAGGTCGTCGGCGAACGCGGCGACGAGTTCATCATGGTCGAGGCGGGCGCCGAGGGCGGTCCGACGCTGGGCTTCCAGCAGGTCACCGAACCGACGCCGGGCGAGAACCGCCTGCACGTGGACGTGTCGGCGCCCGACCGGGACCGCGAGGTGCAGCGCCTGCTTACCGAGGGGGCCTTGGAGGTCGCCCGGCACGAGACCCCCGGTTTCACCTGGGTGGTGCTGTCCGACCTCGAGGGCAACCAGTTCTGCGTCTCGCAGGCCGGCTGAGCCCGGCGCACCGGTCCTGGTCGACCGGAGCGCGGGTCACACCCGCGGCGACCCGTGGTGCCCGGCCTCGTCGGCGAGGTCCTCGACCGACGCGCGCTGCTCGCGTCGGCGCCGCACCCGAAGCTCGATGAGCACGCCGGTGGCCGCCACGACGAGCAGCGCGGCGACCAGCGCCCAGGGCGAGCGACGGGCCAGCGCCCAACCACCGGCGACGAGGGCCAGCCCGCTGGCACCCCAGAGTGCGGCCCAGACCAGGCACCCGGGGATCGTCCAGAGCGTGAACCGCAGCCAGTGCACCCGCAGCAGGCCGACCGACGCGAACACCGCCGACTGGAAGCCGACGGTGAGGAAGGCGAGCGGGACGACCGGCATGCCCCACCGCTCGAAGGTCGTGGTGGCACGCCGCACCTGGGAGGAGTCCAGCCGGTCGCCCCAGCGTGAGCGGAGCACGCCGGCGGTCACCCCGCGCCCGACCCAGTAGATCGCCTGCGAGCGGGCTACCGCGCCGAACAGGAAGAACAGGAAGACACCGAGGACCGGCCAGTCCTGCATCCACCCGGGCATCAGCGGTCGTCACCCGGTTCGGCGGCGCAGGCCGCGCAGATGCCGGTGAGCTCCATCAGGTGCTCCACGTCGCGGAAGCCGTGCTCGGCTCCCACCTGGGCGGCCCACGCCTCCATGCCAGGACCCTCGATCTCCACGGCTGTGCCGCACTCCCGGCAGAGCAGGTGGTGGTGGTGGCCGCGCCTTGAGCAGCGGCGGTAGACGGCCTCGCCGTCGACGCTGCGCAGCACATCCACCTCACCGCCGTCGGCCAGCGACTGCAGCGTCCGGTAGACGGTGGCCAGCCCGATCTCCTGCCCGCGTTCGCGCAGCAGCTCGTGCAGGTGCTGGGCCGAGCGGAAGTCGTCGACCTCCTTGAGCAGGTCAGCGACGGCGGAGCGCTGCCGGGTCATCCGCTGCATCACCGCGCATCCTCCGAGGTGAGCACGACGTCGTCGGCGACGTCGGGGTGCGGGTCGCGGGTGCCGTTGCGGCGGGCCCGCACGACGAGCGGCCGCACCGCCGCGGCCAGCGCATACAGGCCGATGGCCAGGACGACGATCGTCGCGCCGGGGGAGGCGTCATGCCAGTAGGTGATCGTCAGCCCGGACACGCACACCACGACACCGATCGCCATGGCCGTGAGCATGGTGCGCCGGAAGGATGAGGTCACCAGCTGCGCGACCGCCACCGGAACGATCATCAGGGCGCTGACCAGGAGCACCCCGACGACGCGCATCGCCACCGTCACGGTGAGCGCGGCGACTACTGCGATCGTGATGTTGAGCGCCCGCACGGGCAGTCCGGCGGCCCGGGCGTACTCCTCGTCGTGGCAGACGGCGAACAGTGCCGCTCGCAGGCCGATGCCGACGACGAGGACCACAACTGAGAGGGCGACGGTGAGCACCAGGTCCTGGGTCGACACCGTGGAGATCGAGCCGAAGAGGTAGCCGACCAGGTTCGCGTTGGTGCCACCGGCCAGGGACATGATGAGAACGCCACCGGCGATCCCGCCGTAGAACAGCAGGGCAAGAGCGACGTCCCCGCTGGTCCGTCCGTGCGCGCGCACCAGCTCGATGACCACCGCGCCGACGACGGCGGCCAGCACTGCGCCGGGGATCGCCAGGGCGTCGTGGGGAGTGAGCTCGGCGATGTTGCCGACCAGCCAACCGAGGGCGACGCCGGTCAGGGCCACATGCCCGATGCCGTCGCCGAGCAGGGACAGCCGGCGCTGTACCAGGTAGGTGCCGATCACCGGGGCGACCAGCCCGACCAGGCAGGCGACCACCAGAGCCCGCTGCATGAGCGGGTCGCCGAACATGCCGGCCAGGTCGGAGATCATCCCTGCCACCTCACGGTCGGGGTGACGCCGGCCTCGTCGTGGGCCGGGTCGCGGTCGCCGTCGTGCGGGTGCAGGTGCACGTGGTCGGGATTGGCGTGCTCGGGTTGCGGCACCGGGGGAGCGCCGTCGTGCACGATCGAGCCGTGCCGCAGCACCACGGCCCGCCGGATCAGCGGCGCAAGAGCGCCCAGCTCGTGCAGCACCACCAGGATCGTCGTCCCGGTGGCGGCAAGGTCAGCCAGCGCGGTCGCGAAGGTCCGCTGACTGGGCAGGTCGACGCCGGCCGCGGGCTCGTCCAGCAGCAGCAGGTCCGGATGCCGCACCAGGGCACGGGCGATGAGCACCCGCTGCTGCTGGCCACCCGACAGCGTGCGGACGGCCTTGTCGGCGTCGGCGCCCAGCCCCACGCTGGCCAGGGCCGCGCGGGCGCTGTCCCGTGCGCCCCGCGGGGGCAGCAGGTGGTTGCTGTGCAGGGTGCCGGACAGCACCACCTCGCAGGCGGTGGCGGGCACCCCGGTGGCCGCGCTGACCCGCTGGGGCACGTACCCGATGCGCTGCCAGGGGACCGTTCGGCCGAGCGGTGCTCCGAGCAGCCGGATGCTGCCCCGCTCGGCGGGTACGACGCCGACCAGTGCGCGCACCAGGGTCGACTTGCCGGATCCGTTGGCGCCGAGCAGGGCCACGACCTCGCCCTCGCCGATGGTCAGGTCGATCCCGCGAACGATGGGCACACCACCGAGGGCGACGGTCACGCCGACGGCCTCGATGACCGCAGGTCCGGGCTGCCGATCGGTGGTCATGCGCACCTCAGACCGGCGTGCAGCGCGGCGAGGTTGGACTGCATGACCTCGCGGTAGTCGGGGCCGTCGGTGTGGCTGTCCAGCGGGTCCAGCTCGGCGACGTCCACGCCGAGGCCCTCGGCGAGCGTGGCGGCCACGGCGGGGTCCGCGAGCGGCTCGGTGAAGACGGTGGTCACGCCGAGCTCGGCGATGGTGGCGCGCACCTCCCGCAGGCGGGCCGGGGACGGCTCGCCCTCCGGGTCGATGTCGGAGACCCCGACCTGGCGAAGGCCGTACCGGTCGGTGAAGTAGCCGAACGCCGCGTGGGAGGTCACCACCGTGTCGTGCTCACAGTCGGCCAGCCCGGCGGTCAGCTCGGCGTCCAGGGCGGCCAGGTCGTCGGCGAGCTGGGCGGCGCGCTCGACGTAGGCGGGGGCGTTGTCCGGGTCGGCCTCGCTCAGGACACGGGCGACCTCCTGACCCACCGCTGCCAGGCGGGTCGGGTCGAGCCAGAAGTGCGGGTCGAGCGCGGTCCCGGACGCCAACGGCACGAGCTCGGCCGCAGCAGCGGCGTCGAGCAGGTGCTCCGGCCGGCGCTGCGCGACGGCGTCGTCCACTGCCGGCTGGAACCCGGACAGGTAGACGACCACGTCCGCCTCGGAGAAGCTGCGCAGCTGGCGCGGGGAGAGCTCGACCGAGTGCGGGTCGGCCCCGGCGGGGGTGACCGTCGTCACTGCCACCGCGTCCCCGCCCACCTGCTCGACGGCGTACCGGAGCGGGTAGATCGATGCCACGACCGTCAGGCGCCCGTCGCCCTGCGTCCCGGTGGCGCCCGAGCATCCGGCAAGGGCGACGGAAGTCCCCACCATGAGGAGGAGCAGGCGACCTGCGCGGTTGAGCATGAGGATCATTCTCATTAGCGTCGGGGCGACCTGTCAAACCGGCCCAGGCCCTCCGGCCGCGAGGCGGCCGTCGTCGCACCGGTAGCCTGGGGCTTCGGCGCGTCGACAGGGCGCGCGATCCAGTTGTCCGCACGAGCCACCTGCGGACCCACCCGAGGAGTGCCCATGGCCGTCTCCCGCCTCGATGCCGTGACCAACCTCGCCAAGCGCCGCGGGTTCGTCTTCCCGTCCGGCGAGATCTACGGCGGCACCCGGTCGGCGTGGGACTACGGGCCCCTTGGCGTCGAGCTCAAGGAGAACATCAAGCGCCAGTGGTGGCGGGCGATGGTGACCAGCCGCGAGGACATCGTCGGGATCGACTCCGCGGTGATCCTGCCCCGGCAGGTCTGGGTGGCTTCGGGTCACCTCAAGGTGTTCAGCGACCCGCTGACGGAGTGCCTCAGCTGTCACAAGCGGTTCCGTGAGGACCAGCTGATCGAGGAGTTCGAGGCCCGCAAGGGTCGGGCCGTCGAGAACGGGCTCGCCGACGTGCCGTGCCCCAACTGCGGCACCCGCGGCAAGTGGACCGAGCCACGCGACTTCAACATGATGCTCAAGACCTACCTCGGCCCAGTCGAGGACGAGTCGGGCCTGCACTACCTGCGACCGGAGACCGCGCAGGGCATCTTCGTGAACTTCGCCAACGTGCTGGCCAGCGCGCGCAAGAAGCCGCCGTTCGGCATCGGGCAGATCGGCAAGTCCTTCCGCAACGAGATCACGCCGGGCAACTTCATCTTCCGCACGCGCGAGTTCGAGCAGATGGAGATGGAGTTCTTCGTCGAGCCCGGGACCGATGCGCAGTGGCACCAGTACTGGATCGACACCCGCACCGACTGGTACGTGGACCTGGGGCTCTCGCGGGACAACCTGCGGCACTACGAGCACCCGACCGAGAAGCTGTCGCACTACTCGACGCGGACCGTCGACATCGAGTACCGCTTCGGCTTCGCCGGCGGCGACTGGGGCGAGCTCGAGGGCATCGCGAACCGCACCGACTTCGACCTGAAGACGCACACCGAGCACTCCGGGGTTGACCTGTCGTACTTCGACCAGACCAAGAACGAGCGCTGGGTGCCGTACGTCATCGAGCCCGCGGCCGGCCTGACCCGGTCGCTGATGGCGTTCCTGGTCGAGGCGTACGCCGAGGACGAGGCGCCGAACACCAAGGGCGGGGTGGACACCCGCACCGTGCTGCGGCTGGACCCGCGGCTGTCGCCGGTCAAGGCTGCGGTGCTGCCGCTGTCCCGGCACGAGGACCTGTCGCCGGTTGCCCGCGACCTCGCGGCCGAGCTGCGCAAGTCCTGGAACGTGGAGTTCGACGACGCCGGCGCGATCGGCCGGCGCTACCGCCGTCAGGACGAGATCGGCACGCCGTTCTGCATCACAGTGGACTTCGAGACGTTGGAGGACCAGGCCGTGACCATCCGCGAGCGCGACTCGATGGCGCAGGAGCGGGTCGGGCTCAGTCAGGTCGCGGGGTACCTCGCCGGGCGGCTGATCGGCGCCTGATCAGCCCTCGTCGCTGACGACCGGGTCGTCCGTCGGGCTCGGGGAGATCCCGATCTGCACGCCCGGCAGGGACCACGGGGTCAGCGTCCCGTCCTGGGCGGTGACCTCGATGAAGGCGAACGGCCAGGCGGCGTACTCGACCTCGGGGTCCGTGAGCGCGATGAACCAGACGTCCGCGTCGAGGCCCGGCACGCGGAAGGTCGGGATCTGCGTGCGCCCGTCGCTGCCGTCGCGCCTGATGACGAGCTCGAACGTCGCCCCCTCGAGGGCGCGCGGCCGGATGCCGACCATGTAGACCTCGTGGTCGGTGAGCCCGGAGGACCAGATCGGGTTGCGGTTGGTCGGCGCGAGGGCCTCGTCCACGCTTCCACCGCCGCCCGTGACGGCCGAGCCGTCCGGTGCCAGCGTGACCAGCCAGAGGCCTGGCTTGTCGGGCGTGTGCGACTCCTCATTGACTAGGAGCGTGGGTCGGTAGTTGCTGCGGCTGATCGGGTCGGTTTCGCCTTCGGTTGGCTTGGGGCCGTCGATCGTGGTGGCCGGGCTGTCTGGGGGTGTGCGGGTCGCTGGTGGCCGTCCTTGTGGCTGGGCGGGATGC
>JBBRCL010000017.1:0-50526 GCA_038204895.1 Actinomycetales bacterium
GTTCTTCCTCTGATACTCCTTGTTCACGGTGGTCCCCTGTCTCTTCGGGTCGTCTTGGTGGACGCCCAACACCTACCCCACGGCAGGCGTCAGGTGGGGGACCGCCACCTCAAGTTCCACGAGACCCGGGACAACCTCAGGGAGATGAACATGGACGTCAACGCTGACACGGTGGTACGCCGAGCGGACGTGTACCGAGAGGCGACCGAGGCTGCCTCCGCGGAGTGCCGCGAGGTCCAAGCCGAGATCGCCAGTCTCGAGACTCGAGTGGAGAGCCTCCGGGCGCGCGAGGCATCACTCAACGCGCTCGTGCAGGCCATGAGCGTACTGCTCCCTGAACCGGTCGAAAGCTCGGTCCGCTACATGCCTGTTGTAGCGGTCGGCGGCTCTCTGTCAGGGCTTCACCGGGGTTCTCCCGGGTCTCGTGAGACTTGAGGTGGTGGTCCCCCGCCTGATGCCCGCCGTGGGGTAGGTGTTGGGGATGTCGCGGTTGGTGGTGAACGTCCCTGCTGAGAGGGTGTTCACGCTGCGTTCTTCGCTGTGCTGGTCAGGAGGATACGGGTGCGGTAGTCGCCGGCGTTGCGGAAGCCGCGTGCGGTGCGCTTGATGTTCTTGATGCCGGTGTTCGCGGCCTCGGTGCGGGCGTTGGTCACCCCGGCGGCCGGGGCGTGGTTCACCGAGCAGGCGCGCGAGCTGATCGAGCTCGCCGTCCCGCCGGTCGCCGCGCAGACCTGCGAGGTGTCGTACACGACTCATGACTCGCGGCGGGGCACATTCAGCGCTCAGATCCGGGTGCGGAACACCGGCACGACGACGATCCGCGGCTGGGAGCTGGCCTTCGCCTTCGGCGACAGCCAGACCATCAGGAGCGACCGACACTCGCCGATCGAGCAGGTCGGCTCGGTGGTCACGGTCAGCAGCGAGCGGCGGGACGCCACCATCCGCCCGGGAGCCCGCACGACGATCAGCTTGACCGGTCGGACCAACGGCGGCCCCAACTCCGAGTCGCTGCTGTTCGTGCTCAACGGGGGTGGTTGCACACTGAAGTGATCGAGGCCCTCCCGGCCGGCGGCCGGGAGGTGCACTGACCACCGGCCCCGGATCGAGACCCTCGGTGTGTCCGGGGCTCGCCGCCTGCCCGCCAGCCGGTGCGGCGTCGGCTCGACGGACTCCGCGAGCGGTGTGTCCTGGTGGGGCGACTGACAAGGGAGGGGACGGGGCCGGACCGCGGGGTTGGCGCGGCGCGCCGCGTTTCCGCCCCAACCCCGGTCGGGCCGGCCGGCGCGGGAGGATTGCCGCAGGGAAGGGGTCCCGTGGACACCAGCACCAGGCAGGTGTGGTTCTCGCACCTGGGCACCTCGAGCGCCGAGATGCTGCGTCGGCTCGCGGTGTGGGGGAACCTCGCCACAGCCGCCATCATCGCTGCGGCACCGTACATCAGCCCTCGTCCGGTCTCCGAGCGGCCGCTGTACGAGGCGACCGCAGCGACCATCGGATGCTTCGGGCTGTTGCTCGTCCTGGGGCGCCACTGGCCGTCGTGGCTGGTTCGGGTACTGGCGATCCTGCTGCCGACGTTTGCCCTGCTCATGCTCGTGGCGAGCAGCGCGCTGGCCGGGATCCTCCCGATGCTGCTCGTCTGGTCGGTGCAGATGACCGCCTACTTCGGGACGAGGGCGTCCACCCTCGCGCTGGCGCTGCTGATCGCCTTGGGGCTGGGCATCGGGGTTGCGGTGTCCCCGGACCAGCGGCTCTCCCCGTTGGCCTGGGTCGTTGTGGTCGTGGTGTGCGTGATGTGCGGTGCCGCGGTGCGCGTCATCGCCGAGCGCGGTGACCTGCTGATGCGCATCCTTGACGACCGGGCCAGCCGGGACGTCGTGACCGGGTTGCTCAACCGGCGCGGCTTCGATGACCGGCTCGCGCTCCTGTGGCCGGCGGACCAGGACGACGACCTCTCGGTGGTCTTCTTCGACCTCGACCACTTCAAGCTGGTGAACGACACGTACGGTCACGCCAACGGCGACCTGGTCCTGCGCGCCTTTGCGGCCGTCCTGCAGCGCAGTGTGCGGCGGGGCGACGTGGTGGCGCGGACCGGCGGTGAGGAGTTCGGCGTCGTCCTGCCCGATCACGCCGGCCGAGCGGCCCTGGCTCGGGCCGAGGCGATCGTCGAGGCGTTCGGGGCGACCCGGGTGCAGTACTCGGACGGGGTGCTGCGGTGCACGGTGAGTGCCGGCGTGGCCGCACGCTCCGACGGCTACCACACCGCAGCCGAGCTGTGCCGGGCCGCCGACCGGGCGCTGTACTCGGCGAAGGGCGCCGGGCGCAACTGCGCCGTCCTCGCCGGCGGTTGACCACCGCGGCTCAGGGGTACAGCCCACGCGTGCGGTGCGCCGTGGCCACCCGCTGCACCGAGAGCAGCAGGGCGGCGTCGCGCAGGCTCAACTGCTCGCGCCGGGCCAGGTCCGCCACCGCGGTGTAGGCCTGGCGCATCCGCTGGGCGAGCCGGTCCTCGATCTCCGCCTCCGTCCACCAGTACGCCTGCTGGGCCTGCACCCACTCGAAGTACGAGACCACCACACCACCGGCGTTGGCCAGGATGTCCGGTACCACCACGACGCCGCGGTCGGCCAGGATCGCGTCCGCGCGCGGCGTCGTCGGCCCGTTGGCCCCCTCCACCACCCACCGGGCCTTGACGCTCGGCGCACTCGCGTGGGTGAGCACACCTTCGACGGCCGCCGGGACCAGGACGTCCACGTCGAGGGCGAGCAGGTCGTCGTTGTCGATCGAGTCGCCGCCGTCGAACCCGGTGACGGACCCCGCCCGCCGGACGTGCTCGAGCAGGCGAACGGTGTCCAGGCCGCCGCTGCGGTGCACCCCGCCGAACTCGTCGCTGACCGCCTCCACCTTCGCCCCGGCCTCCGCGAAGAACCGGGCGGCGTGCGAGACCACCTTGCCGAAGCCCTGCACCGCGACGCGCACGTCGGGCAGGTCAAGACCGGCCTCGCCGATCGCCGCGCGAGCCGTGTGCACCACCCCGCGCGACGTCGCGGTCGCCCGGCCGAGCGATCCGCCGACCTCCAAGGGCTTGCCGGTCACGACGCCGGGGATCGTGTACCCCTGGTTGACGGAGTAGGTGTCCATCACCCACGCCATGGTCTGGGCGTCGGTGCCGATGTCGGGGGCCATGATGTCTCGCTCCGGGCCGATCATCGGCATGATCTCGCTGGTGTAGCGGCGGGTGACCCGCTCCAGCTCGGCCCGGCTGTAGGCGCGGGTCGATCGCGACGCCGCCCTTGGCCCCGCCGTAGGGCAGCTCGACGACGGCGCACTTCCAGGTCATCCACATGGCCAGCGCGCGCACCTCGTCGATGTCGACGTTGGGGTGATACCGCAGACCGCCCTTGCCCGGTCCTCGGGAGACGTTGTGCTGGACCCGGTACCCGTGTAGCACCTCGGTCGAGCCGTCGTCACGGCGCAACGGGATCGCGACGTGGATCTCCCGCCGCGCCGTGGCCAGCATCGCGTGTAGACCGGTGTCGTAGCCGAGCCGCTCGACGGCGGCCGCCAGCTGGGCCTGCGCGGTGGCCAGCGGACCGGCATGGCTGGGCCGGGCCAGGTCGGGAGCGGCAGCGGGCGCGGGAGCGGCCGGGTCTGCGAGTTCGTTCGGTGCCGGGTCCTGCAGGGGCCGTTGCCCTGCGCGTCGGTCATCGGTGCTTCCTGGGCTGTGGCGGGCCCACGTCTGCGTCGAGCGGGCCACCGTCGCTCTCCCGCGCCGGGGCGACGAGCGCACGCGTTCGCCGTCGGCGTGCGTGTTCGTGCAGGGCGAGCTCAGCCCACGTACTCGAAGTGCCAGTACTCGGAGTTCGTGCCGCCCGAGCTCGCGCTCGGGGACACCCACCCGTAGGTCGGGCCGTTGGCGACCAGCCACTCGTAGCGGGGCGTGCCGAAGGAGTACGCCGCCCATTCCCAGGTGTCGATGGCGAGCCCCAGGCCGTGTTGGGACTTGCCCGGGAGGGCCGCGATGCTCCCGAGCGCAGCCCGGATGGCCACCTGGTCCGCGTAGGACCGGTAGGACAGATCGATCGCGATGTTCTCGCCGAACTCGGCGCTGAAGGCGGCGTTGAGCCGGGTCATCGCCTCGGCGGCGTCGGTGCGCAGCCACTGCTGGTTGCCCGCGGAGTCCGCGCACCAGGAGAGCGCCGTCATGGCCGAGCGCGGGACGTTGCCGTTGGTCCCGTCCCCGTCCACGGTTGGGGTCGAGGTGTGGAAGACGGTGCCGCCGTCGGAGGGTTCGTAGCTCGGGCCGCCGCGAGCGCCAGCCGGATCGCGTCGTCCGCGACCTTGCCCTCGGAGACGACGAGCGCGGCATCGGCGGCCGTAGCGGCCGCACCGGCCTGTTCGGCCGCCGTCGCCCAGGACAGGACGAGCTGCACCCGCTCGACCCGCGCCGCCTCCAGCTCCGCGAGGCGCTGCGCCTCCGCGCGGTCCGTTGCCTGCTGCGCGGCGAGCGAGTCACGACGCTCGTCCGCCTGCGCGGCCCGGATCTGCAGAGCGGCAAGGCCGCCGGCGAGCATCGCCACGACGGTGACGGCTGCCATCAGGACCAGCCGTCGACCGTGCCAGGGCAGGGCGAACGTCACGGGAGAAGTCTGGACACCGAGGCGTACCGGTGTCGACTTCCCGGTTCAGACCCGGCTCAGACCGTCGATCCGGGCGACCTCCGCGTCGCTGAGCGTGAAGCCCAGGATGTCGATGTTCTGCTCGATCCGATCGCGCCGGGTGGACTTGGGGATCGCCACCACGCGATGCCGCACGTGCCACAGCAGGATCACCTGCTGGACCGTCACCCCGTGCGTCTCGGCGATCGCCGTGAGCAACGGGTCACCGGCGTCGATCCGCTTGAGCGGGCTGTACCCCCCGACCGCGACCCCACGCTGGGCGTGCCCGGAGAGCACCATCGGGTCGTGGTCGGCGGGCGACCACGGGATCTGGTTGATGGCCGGTGCCTCGCCCGTCGCGTCGACCAGCTGGTCGATCTGGGCCAGGGAGTAGTTGCTCACCCCGATCGCCCGGACCAGGCCCTGGTCACGCAGCTCACGCAGCGCCTGCCAGGTGCTGGGGGTGGCCGCCCCGTTGGGTGGCCAGTGCACCAGCCAGAGGTCGACGTAGTCCGTCCTCAGCAGGCGCAGGCTCTGCTCCAGGGTCTCGCGCTCCCGGCCGGCAGCCTCCGGCGGCAGCTTGGTGGTGAGGAACACGTCCGCCCGGTCCAGCCCGGAGTCGGCCACCGCACGACCGACCTGGTCCTCGTTGCCGTAGCCGGTGGCCGTGTCGACGTGGCGGTACCCGACGTCGAGGGCGTGCCGGACGGCGCGGTAGCCGCCGTCGCCGTCGGCCTGCCAGGTGCCAAGACCGAGCAAGGGGATGGCGATGTCGCCGGCAGGGGTGCGGAGATCGATCGTCGGGATCGTCGGGATCGTCGGGGTGGCCATGGGAGCAGTCTGCGGGACCTGCGGCCCAGGCGGCCAGTCGTACCGGGGGCGACGCTAGGAGGGCTCGCGGTCCGCAACGGAAGAACGGGGGGTGGTCACATGAGGATTCTGGTCGTGGTGGCCTCGCGCCACGGTTCCACGCGTGAGATCGGCGATGCGGCGGCGGAGGTGCTCAGGGACTCCGGTTTCGGCGTCGACGTGGCCGACCCCGACGACGTCGAGTCGATCGACCCCTACCAGGCGGTCCTGCTCGGGTCGTCGGTCTACGTCGGCCGCTGGGCGGCGTCCGCGCGGGCGCTGGTGGACCGGTGTGCCTCCGGTCTGACGCGGCGTCCGGTGTGGCTGTTCTCCTCCGGCCCCGTCGGGACGCCGTTGGCGCCCGAGTCGGATCCTGAGGAGATCGCCGGCATCCTCACGCGGATCAGGGCCCGCGGGCACCGTACGTTCCCCGGCCGGCTGGACACCGGATGCCTCGGCCTCGCCGAGCGGGCAGCCGTCGCGCTGCTCCAGGCCGAGCAGGGCGACTTCCGGGTGTGGCCCGACGTCGAGGACTGGGCGGCGGCGATCGCGGCCGACCTGCACGCGGACGAGATCAGTCACCTGAAGGTCGTGCACTGACCCTGCGCTCGCGTTCGGCAGCCCCGTCAGTGGGCCTCGTCGGCGATCAGAGCGCCGTCGGCGAGTCGGAGTGTGCGGTCGGCCATGGCCTGCAGGGAAGCGTCGTGGGTGGAGATGATCGCGGTCATGCCCTCGGACCGGACGACGCTCTGCAGAAGGGCCATGATCGTCGCGCCGGTCCCGGCATCGAGCTGGCCGGTGGGCTCGTCGGCGATCAGCAGGCGCGGCGCGTTGGCCAGAGCACGGGCGATCGCGACGCGTTGCTGCTGGCCACCGGATAGCTCCGAGGGGCGCTGCGCGGCGTGTGCGGACAGCCCGACGAGCTGCAGCAGGTGGTCGACGCGCTCCTCGCGCACCACCGGCGCCGTCTTGCGCAGGCGCATGGGTAGTCCGACGTTCTCTGCCGCGGAGAGCATCGGGACCAACCCGAAGGTCTGGAACACGAAGGCGAGTTCGTCGCGCCGCAGGGCGGTCCGGGACGGTTCCTTCATGGCTGTGACCTCCTTGCCGTCCACGACGACGCGCCCGGAGGTGGCGGAGTCCAGGCCACCGACGCAGTTCAGAAGCGTGGTCTTGCCCGATCCCGAGCGACCGACCAGTGCCACCAGCTGGCCGCGGCCGATGGTGAAGGACACGTCGCGCACCGCATGCACCTTGCCGGCCGACGAGCTGTAGGTGCGCCAGAGCTGCTCGACCACGACGATCTGATCACCGGTGGTCCCGCCCGCGAGCACGGGCGGGAAGAGGGTCTGGGTGGTCATCGGGGCTGTCCTTCCTTGCCGGGCGTCTGGGCAGGTGCGGCGGGGTTGTGCCGGAGCCGACGCGGCCGGCCGTCCGGCCACACCCCGACGTGGTCCGGTTCGAGCTCGAGACGCACCCGGTCGCGCAGGCCAAGCGTGCTGCGGTAGTCGGCGGGCAGCTGGAGGCGTCCTACCCGGTCCAGCACCGCGTACTCCTCGGCGATCACCGATGAGGTACCGAACTCGTCGACCTCGGTGCGACGCACGACCTCCGAGGCGGTGCGCCCGTCGCGGATCGCCACGGTGCGCTGGACCTGGGTGGAGACCCCGTCGTCGTGGGTGACCACGACGACCGTCGCGCCCAGGTCGGTGTTGGCGGAGCGCAGGGCAGCGAAGACGTCCTCACCGGTGGCCGAGTCCAGCTCACCGGTCGGTTCGTCGGCGAACAGCACCTGGGGCTTGTTGGCCAGGGCGACGGCGATCGCGACCCGCTGCTGCTCACCACCGGAGAGCTCGCCTGGGCGCCGGTCGGCCTTGTCGGCCATGCCAAGGACACCGAGCAGGTCCCGTGCGCGCCGGGCCCGTGACCGTGACCGCAGGCCGGCGAAGGCCATCGGCAGGGCGACGTTCTCGCTCGCGGTGAGGTAGGGCAGCAGGTTGCGCGAGGTCTGCTGCCAGACGAAGCCCACCACGCTGCGCCGGTAGACCAACCGATCGGCGGTGGTCATGTGCAGCAGGTCCCACCCGGCCACCTTGGCCCGGCCCGCCGTCGGCACGTCCAACCCGGACAGCACGTTCAGCAGGGTGGACTTGCCCGACCCCGAGGCACCGACGATCGCGATCATCTCCCCGGCGTCGACCAGCAGGTCGAGGCCCTGCAGGGCCTGCACCTCGATCTGCTCCACCTGGTAGATCCGCACCAGGTTGTCGCACACGATCAGCGCACCGGTGCCGTACTCGTGGTGGGAGCGCGCATCCGTCGGGGCAGTGGCTGTTGGGGTAGCGGCCGTGGCGGTCATGCGGTCTCTCCTACTCGTAGGACATCACTGAGCCGGTCCTGGCGGTGCGCGAGCACCTCGACGCCGGCGGCGAGGACGAGCAGCAGGGCAGCGGTGACCGCCAACCCTGCAATGACGATGGGTGAGATCGTCGGGTCGGGGATGCTGAGGCCACCGGCCAGGACGTCCAGTCCCAGGGCGGGGGCCAGCAGGACGACGATCGCGACACCGGCCGCGACGCCGCCTACCACGGCGGCGATCACGACCGGGGCGAGCTCGGCCAGGGCCAGCCACCAGCCCAGCCGTGGGCGCATCCCCAGCGTGCGGAGCATCGACAGGGCGCGGCCCCGTTCCCGGGCACCGGCCAGCACCGTCGCGATCAACGCGACGACGCAGAGCAGTCCGCTCGCGATGACGGCGAAGATCATCATCTGCTCGACACCGTCATGCAGGGCCAGGCCCCTGCGGGCGGCGAGCCACTCCGCCCGGGAGACCACCGACTCGGGCGGGACGCCGACGGACGCCACTGCCTGCGCCGCCCCGGGACCCACCACCAGGGTGCTGGTCGCGTTGAGCCCGTCCGGCATCCGCGCGGACAGGGTGTCCAGGTCGGCGAACACGAACGGTTCCTCGAAGAAGCCGATCGGCGCGTAGTCGGTCGCTCCGGCGAGAGCCACGCGGACGTACTCCGGGCCGAAGTACATCGCGGCGGAGTTGCCGACGCGACGTGCCAGGGTCGCGCCGGTGACGACGGGGATCTTGCCGTCGACGGCCGGGGTGTCGGCCAGCGCGGCGAGGCTTGCGACGTCGACCCCCGACGTGAACGGCGTCGCCGCGAGCAGGTCGACGTACCGGCGGTCGACCGCCACCAGGGTCACCAGGGCGCTGCCCGTACCGGCGTCGAACGAGACGCTCTCTGCCACGTGGGCCGAGCCCACCGCCGTGACACCCGGCTGCTCGGCGATCGCCGCGACCTGGTCCCGGGTCAGCTCGGCGTCGACCCTGATGTCGGCACCCACCCGTTGCCAGGAGGCCTCGACCTGCCCGGTCCGGACGGTGTCGACCAGCAGGCCGCCGGCGACGGCGACCGCCGCGCCGAGCGTCAGCGCGAGCAGGGGCAGGATGGCGACGGCCCGTTGCGCCCGGACCGCCCCCAACAGCCCCAGGACGCCACGGGTCCGCCGCCCCAGGACCCCGACCACCCGGATCGGCCACGGGTAGACGCGCAGCAGCAGGACGGTGATGGCGATGGCGAGCAGCAAGGGGGCCGCGGCGAGGAACGGATCGGTGCCCTCGGTCGTCACCTGCAGCAGCCCACGGGTGCGCAGCGCGAAGGCGGCGGCGAGGGCCAGCACCAGCGCCCCCGACTCGAGCACCAGACGGCGGGCGGTCCGTCGTTTGGCCAGCTGGGCACGGTCCTGGCGGTTGGCCGGCTCGCGGCGTCCGGTCCAGGCCCGCCGGGCGAGCCACGCGCCCTGAACGGGCGCCGCAAGGACCGCGACCGTGACCACGACGCCCACCGGCAGCAGGTCGTTCAGGGCGCCCGGCACCACCCAGGCCGCCGCGGCGATCCCCGCCGCACCGCCGAGGGCGGCGATCGGCACCGACTCGGCGGCCAGCCGGAGGGCGATCGCCGGCACCGAGGCCCCGCGGGCCCGTTCCAGGGCGACCACGGCACTGCGCCGGATCACCAGGAGCCTGCTGAGCAGCACCATCACGACGGCCGCGACGCCGACGACGCCGGCGATCACGACCGACATCTGGGCGAGCGCGGCGCGCGCCTGCGGCGGGTAGGCCCGCAGGACGTCCCCGAGCTCGGTGCGAAGGCTCAGCGGTGTCCTGGTGTCACCCGCCAGGACCGACGTGTTGACCCGCAGGGCGTCCAGCTCGGCTGCGACCTCGGCGGCCACCTTGGTGGTGAACGCCGCAGGGTCGACCCGAAGCCGGATGATGCCGGCGCCCGGCGCACCGAGGACGCTGCCCAGGGCGGCCATCCCGTCGTCGGCGGCCAGCAGTGTGCCTCGGGTGTACGCGGCCCGGTCGGAGCGGGCGTCCTGGTGCACGGGAAGCCAGGTCTCGGGGATCGCCTCCCACAGGGGGGCGTCCTGCGCGACGGGGGCGACGATGCCGACCACCTGGAGGTTCGCGCCGAGCTGTGTGCCAACGGGCACCGGGCCCCACGGTGCCAGGATCGTCAGGCGGTCGCCGACGTCGACCGAGATGGCGTCGGCAACCGCCTGGGACAGGATGACCTCGACGGAGGCGTCCGAGCGCGTGCCCTGCGCAGCCGGGAGCCGGCCCTTGACGATCTCGACGGTGCCGGTCTCCTCCGCGGTCAGGCGTGCGATCTGCAGCTGCACCTCGCCGTCGTCGTCGAGGGTGGTCTCGGGCGTGTCGTTGCGCATCAGCAGTCGGGCCGGGGCCGTGACCAGCGACACCGTCGTGCTCTCGTGCACCGACGCGAGCGCCGGCGGGAGCTGCGCCTCCACGGTGGCGGCCAGCGCCAGGAAGTCCTTCGTCGGCGTCATCGGGACGGCCGAGCTGCTCGCGGTCGAGTCGCCGACAGCTGCCCGGATGTCGATGACGGACCGCAGGCCGGCCGTCTCGACAGTGTCCCTTGCACCGCCGTCGACGGTGTTCAGGACGGATCTCGGACCGGCGACGGCGAGCAGGGCGCTGAGCGCGACGAGCGCGGTGCATGCCAGCAGGAGCCACGCGTCCCGACCGGCTCGGCGCCGCACCAGCAACCCGCTGGACGACAGCAGGGAGCGCAGCACGCTGCTGGGACCGGTGGACCGCCCTCGACGCTGTGGCGCTGTGGCGGCGCTGTGGCGGCGCTGTGGCGGGCGCTCACCGTTCCTCCCCCAACCGGAGGACGGCGGCCGGATCGGCGTTGTGCTGGCTCCGGGCGACGACGAGCACCACGACGGCCAGCAGAGCGACGACCTCGCCGGCGAGGGCGGCCACGTCGGCCCAGGGGATGAGCACGACGACGGAAGGGATCGGTGGCGTGCCGTCCGCCGACACCGCGACCAGAGGCCCGACCAACCAGCCGAGCAACGCGCCGATGCCGATGCCGAAGGTGCCACCGAGCAGGCAGAGCAGCAAGGACTCCGCACCGACCACCGCGGTGAGGCTCCGTCGGGACAGGCCGATGGCCCGCAGCTGGGCGAACTCGACGGCCCGGGCCCGCAGAGTGACGGTGGCGTGCACGCCGAAGCCGACGGCCGCGAGCAGCGCGGCCGCGAGCGCGACCAGCCACAGGCCCGCCTGCGTCGCGACCCGCAGCGGGTGCTGCTGCATGTCCGTGGTCACCAGGACCTCCGACGTCGCCCGGTCGGCCGCGGGCAGTCCGCCTGGGTCGGCGGGCAACCCTGCGAGGTAGCCGGGCACGTCCTCCGGTGCGACGTCGACCCACCACTCGCTGACAGCCGAACCCGAGACACCGTTCTGGGCCAGGGCGCGCGACAGCAGGGTCTGGTCGATCACCAGGACGTCCGGCTCGGTCGTCGTGGGCACCCGAAGAAGGGTCCCGGAGACCTCGACGGGGATGATCGCGCCGTCCAGGACCAACATCAGATCGCCGCCCACCACCACACCGAGCCTGCGGGCGAGGGACTCCGTGAGCAGGACCGGGGCCAGGTCCGCCGCGGGCCAGCCGATCTGGACGACCGAGCCCGCGTTGTAGAGCAGCTGGTTCACCGAGCCGACCACCCGCACGCCGATCTGCCAGCCCTCCGGCGCCCAGGTGGACATCGCCAGCAGGCCGCGGGCGGCCGCGAACCACTGCAGGTCCTCCGTGATCTCGACGGGCACCGCCTGCAGCCCGGCGTCGCCCGGCTGGAGGACCGACAGCTCCTTGGCGTTGACCTGCACCTCGAAGTCGCCGGCCGACCCGGTGCGGGCGTCGGAGGGGGACGCGACGAACATGACCACCTGGAGCCCGACCAGCCGCAGCGGGTACTGCCGCGGGAGCGGGTCGCCGCCGGGATCCGTGACGTCGGGCAGCATGCCTTGAACGGCGTGGGGCAACCCGTCGATGGGCACCATGCCCAGGTCGACGGTGCTCAGCAGGCCGGTACCGTCCTCCAGCACGGCACGCAGGATCGTCGAGGCCCCGGGCACCGTGTTCTCCGGGTCGCCCACCTGGATGACGGCGCTCAGCCCGCGGACGTCCCCGGGCAGCGTGATCCCGGCCGACCGGGCGACGGGAGTCTCGAGCGCCGCCACCTGGGCGCCGCCCTCGGCGGCGATCCGGCCCCGGTCGAGCATCTGGCGCGCCTCATCGGTCAGGGCGAGGACCTCGACGGGCCGGCCGCGGGGCGGGCCGCCGAAGGTCTCGGTGTCCCATCCGGCGAGCTCCGCCTCCGTCCGCAGAACCGGCTGCGCCTGACCGGCCTCCGGCGCCTCGAGGGCGGCGACCTGCAGGCTGGGCGGCTCGAGGCCGGCGAACCGCACGGGGGCGCCGGTTGAGAACGCGGCCTGGTCCGCCTGCGACTGGCGCCAGGTGGCCAGGAACGTCTGGCTGAACGTCCCGACCGCGAGAGCCAGGGTGAGCAGGAGGACCGCCGCGGTGGCCCGGGTGGACCGCCGGCCGACCTCCCAGGCCGCGAGCGGTGAGACCACGCCACGGCCACGGGCAGCGATCGACTCGGCGAGCCGTGATGCCGCGGGCAGCAGGCGGACGCTGAGCAGCGCGCCGGCGAGCAGGACGATCGCCGGGCCCGCCACCAGGATCGGGTCGACGAACAGTGACGAGCCGCCGGACCCGCCACCCACCGGGCTGCGGTAGGACTGCAGCTGCCAGTAGGCGACGCCGGCCAGGACGACGAGCAGCAGGTCGAGGCCGGAACGGGCGAGGATCGCCCGGCGGTCGGGGCGGGCGCGGATCTGCTCGCCCTCGACGAACGTGCCGGCGCGGCGCAGCAGCGGACTGACCACGACGACGGCCAGGAGCACCGCGACAGCCGCCGCCGTCACCCACGCGGCCTTGGGGGTGCCCGGGTCGACGGCCATGCCGGCCTCGGTCATCGCCTCCCGTCGAGCGAGCATCTGGTACACCCAGCGTGCGGCTGGTGGTCCGACGCCCGCGGCGAGTGCTGCCACGACGAGGGCCTCCATCGCGGCGAGGCCGAGCAGCTGGCGCCCGGAGGCGCCACGGGCCCGCATCAGGTTGTGCTCGTTGTGGCGCGCCTCGGCGAGCAGTCGCGCCGCCTGGAGCAGCGCCGCCACCGCCAGGAGCACCAGCAGCAGGCCGATCACCAGGATGCTGGCGCGGGTGACGACCAGGGCAGTCGTGATCTCCTTGAGCAGCAGATCCAGCCGGGTGTGGTAGCTCGCGTTGTCCGCGACATCGCCGACGTCGGCCAGGATGTCGTCCGACGCGGTGGCCAGCCGGTCCAGCATGGGCGGCAGCCCGCCGACGGTGACCCGGTCGAAGACGGGCGTGTATCGCAGCACCAGCTCGTCGACCTTGATGCCGTTGGCGTCCAGCACCCCCGGCGCCACCACCAGCGGCCCGACGCCGTCCGTTGTGACCTGGCCGCCCGAGCCGGGAGCGACGAAGGCCGGGTCGTGGCCTGCCCCGCCGAGGTAGTCCGGCGCCCAGTATCGGTCGGTGACGTCCTTCGCACGGTACAGACCGACCACCTGCACGACGGTCACCTCGAGCTGGGCGTAGCTCTTGACATCGACGATGTCGCCGACCTCGACCCCGAGGGCGTGCGCGCCCGCTTGGGAGAGCGCGACTGGGACGGGTCCGCCGGCGGGCCCGCCGTCCGTCGGCCAGACGCCCGCACGGAGCACCACGTGCTCGCGCACGGTGTCCATCTCGCTGAAGTACGCGATGGCGGGACGGCCCTCCGCGCGATCGACGGTGAAGATCTCGGACACCGCCACGCTGTCGACCGGCGCTTCGACGCCGAGCACCTTGGCGACCGACGGTGTCGCCAGCGCCCGGATGTCGGCGAGCGGTGCCTTGAGCGACTCGAAGGTCAGGGTGACCTCGGTCTGCGCGTCGGTGGCTGCGCTCAGGACGGCCCGGGTGGCCCGTTCCTCGGTGACCGTGACCAGCAGGCTCAGCGAGGCCACGAGACTGGTGACCAGCACGGCGACGACGGCGACCACGACCAGCAGGCGCCACTGCGTGCCGGCCCGGCGCAGGGCGGTGCGCAGCCGCCACGGGCGCAGAGCAGCGCCGTGGCGCGCAGCGACGACGCCGTCGGTCATTGTCACCTCAGATGAGTCGGAGCGGCGCGCGCCCGACAGGGACCCGGATGAATCATGCCCGACGTCTGGACGCGCTCCCGCGGTTGCATCGCAGGCGTGTTCGAATCGTTGCAGCCATCACAGCGGACGCACAGTGCGGCGCGGACATCTGGGCGTGGACACCTCACTCGGCGCGGCCGTTGCGCGCTCAGGCCGACTCGCGCACGACCAGCTGGGCCTGGAAGATCTGCGGCTCGGTGCTCTCGAGCTCCCCGGCCAGCAGGGCGAGGAGCAGCTCGCCGGCAGCGCGGCTCATCTCGACCACCGGGTTGCGCATCGTGGTCAGGGGCGGCGCGGTCGTCGTCGCCACACCGAGGTCGTCGAAGCCGACCACCCGCACGTCGCCCGGGACGGAACGCCCGGCGCGGGTCAGCACCCCGAGGGCGCCGGCTGCCATCAGGTCCGACGCGGCGAAGATGCCGTCGACGTCCGGATAGGCCGCAAGCAACCGCTCCGTCGCCGCGGCGCCGCCGGCGGAGGTGAAGTCCCCGCAGACCATCGCCTCGTCGGAGAGCCCCGCCGCGTGCAGGGCGGCACGCCAGCCGGCGAGACGGTCGATCCCCGCCGCCATGTCCAGGGGTCCGGCGATGGTGGCGATCCTGGTGCACCCAGCGGCGATCAGGTGCTCGGTGGCGATCCCACCGCCGGTGGCGTTGTCCAGGTCGACGTACGTCATGTTCTCGGTCATGGTCCACGGCCGCCCGACGAACACGCAGGGCAGGTGGGAGTCCACCAGGACCTGGTTGAGGGCGTCGTCACGGTGGTGGGAGACGACCACCGCGCCGTCGACGTGCCGGTTGAGCAGGTAGTGCGCCGTGCGCTGCGATCCTTCACCGCGCCGGGCGATCAGCAGGACCAGCTGGATGTTCGTCGGCTCGAGCGCCGCGCTGATGCCCTGCAGCGAGCCGGCGAAGTACGGGTCCGTGAGCACGCGCTCGTCCGGCTCGGGTACCACAAGAGCGACGGAGTCGGTGCGTCGGGTGACCAGGCTGCGGGCTGCTCGGTTGGGTGTGTAGCCGAGCCGGGCGATCGCCGCGTCGACGGCGGTCTGGGCGGACGGGCTCACCCTCAGGCCGCCGTTGATGGCCCGCGAGGCGGTCGATCGCGAGACACCCGCTTGCTTGGCGACCTCCTCCAGGGTGGGCGCGTGCGGGACGTCAAGAGGCGGTCGCCGCAACGTGCGGGGCGTCGGTGCGGTCATCGGGACGATCCTCCGTGCTCCCCGAGTGGCATCCCCGCCGCGATCTCGGCGTACCACCTGCCGGAGGACTTGATGGTGCGGCGCTGGGTGGCGAAGTCAACGTGCATCAGGCCGAAGCGGCGGGCGTAGCCCCAGGTCCACTCGAAGTTGTCCAGCAGCGACCACACGAAGTAGGCGCGGACGTCGGCGCCTCCGGCGATCGCCTCCAGGACGGCCCCGATGTGCAGCTCGAGGTACTCGCGACGGCGGGGGTCGTCGACCTGCCCGTCGGGCCCGACGACGTCGTCGTACGCCGCGCCGTTCTCGGTGACGGCGAGGGCGACACCGGCTGGCCCGGTGTACTCGGTCTGCAGCCGCAGCAGCAACCTGGTCAGGCCTTCCGGCTGCACCTCCCAGCCCATCGGCGTCGTCGGCAGGCGACGCGGGATGCGGTAGATGCCGTCGCAGGCCGGCAACAGGTCGCCGACCGGCCTGGTCAGCGGGGGACGTCCGTACGGGGAGCTGGCTGGTGGCCGACGGCTCACCGCCTGGCCGTGGTAGTAGTTCACGCCGAGGAGGTCCAGCGGGGTCCGGATCACATCGAGATCGCGGTCCCGGATGTGGTCGGTCAGGCCGAGGTGGGCGGTGTCCGCCAGGACGTCCTGCGGGTACTCGCCGCGGAACAGCGGGTCGAGGAACATCCGGTTCCACTGGCCGTCCACCCTGCGGGCGGCGTCGACGTCGTCTGGGTCCTGCGGATCGGCGGGGTCGGTGACGTCGAGGTTGAGGCTGATCCCGATCGTCGCGCCGGGTGCCCGGGACCGCAGCTCCGCCGCAGCCATGCCGTGCGCGAGGAGCAGGTGGTGGGCCGCCGCGACGGACGCGCTGCGGTCGCTGCGGCCCGGCGCATGCTGGCCGTTGCCGTACCCGAGGAACGCCGAGCACCAGGGCTCGTTGAGCGTCGTCCAGCAGTCCACGCGGTCGCCGAGGACGTCGTGCACGCTCAGTGCGTAGTCGACGAACCGGTAGGCGGTCTCCCGGTCGGTCCAGCCGCCGCGCTCCTCGAGCGCCTGGGGGAGATCCCAGTGGTAGAGGGTCAGCCACGGCTGCACACCGTTGCTCAGCAGCTCGTCGACCAGCCGGGAGTAGAAGTCCAGCCCGGTCCGGTTGATGTGACCGCCGTCGGGCCGGACCCGGGCCCAGGAGGTGGAGAACCGGTAGGCGCCGAGGTTGAGCTCCCGCATCAGCCGGACGTCCTGCGGGTAGCGGAAGTAGTGGTCGCAGGCGACCTCGCCGTCGTGGTCGTCCAGCACGGCGCCGGGGATGCGGCAGAAGGCATCCCAGATGGAGTCTCGACGACCCTCGAGGTGCGCGGCGCCCTCGATCTGGAAGGCCGCGGTCGAGGCACCCCAGAGGAAGCCGTCCGGGAAGCCGCCCGGATGGGAGGTCGTCATCATCGGCCGTCCTCGCTGGCAGGCACGGCAATCGCGCCGCTGTGCCGCATGAACCTGGGGTGCGGCGAACCGCGCACGATGAGAGCGGTCCCACCGTGGCTGCATCCTGCTGCGCCGCTCGGGTGGGTGTCAACAGCCGAACGGAGGGTTCACCCTGACGGATCGAACGGAGGGTTCACCCTGAGGAACGTACGGGCCGTTCAGGTACCGGAGCGGCGAGGCCGTCCGTCAACCGGCCAGCCAGGCTGCCGCAGCCCGCTCCTCCGCCTCGACGGCGGCTCGGACTGCCGTGGCGGTCGCCTGCTCGACGGTTGACCCGAACAACCGCACCGATGCCCGCAGCTCACCATCGACGTGGCCCGTCGTCCGCTGCCCGTCAGGGTCGGCGACCAGCCGCAGGGTCCCGGTGAGCCGCACCGGCGCGCCGACGATCTCGACGACGACCGTGCCTCGGCGCTCGTCACCGCTCGGCGCCTCCCACGCCTCCACCTGACGCACCTCGAGCGTCGAACCGATCAGGGCGCGTAACTGGGCGGGGATGCCGGTGGTCGGCATCTGCCGGCGCGTGGTCACGGTGAACGCCCGGTCCGAGGTGCCGACAACGGCGACACTCTGGGCCAGCGCACCGGATGCCCGGACCTTGGCGGCGACGAATTCGCTGTCGGCCAGCATGGTGGCCACCTGCGCGAGGTCCGCGTCGTAGCGGAGCGTGGCAGTGAGCTGCACGGGAGGCCTCTCTTCGTGGTCCGTGCGATGAGGCTAACAAGCCTGCACCCCGGTGCACCTAGGCTTTCGGGCGTGTCAACACTCAGCGAACTGGTGTCCCGGCACGCCGAGCTGCCAACGCACGACGTGGAGTGGCTGCATCTGCTGGTCGGCGACTGGCAGCTGATCTCGGATCTGGCGTTCGCCGATCTGGTGCTGTGGCTGCCGACGGCCGACGGCGGGTTCGTCGCCGTCGCGCAGGCGCGGCCGTCGACCGCCGCGACCGTGCACTACGACGACATCGTCGGCAGCCAGGCGCCGGACGGCCTGCGCCCCCAGCTGGAGCGGGCCCTGGCGGAGGTGGCCATCCAGCGCTCCCGGGAGCCGCGCTGGTTCGGCGCGTACGCGGTGCGCGAGGAGTCGATCCCGGTGGTCCGCGGGACGCGAGCGATCGCGGTCGTGGCGCGGCAGACGAACCTGGGTGGTGTGCGGACCCCGAGCCGGCTCGAGCTGAACTACGTCGAGGCGGCCGACGACCTGGTCGGCATGATCTCCCGCGGCGAGTTCCCCGCGCCGGACTCGCCGACCGGACCGCGTCGCGGCGCGCCGCGGGTGGGCGACGGTCTGATCCGGCTGAACTCCGAGGGGGAGGTGCTCTACGCCAGCCCGAACGCGCTGAGCTGCTTCCACCGCCTGGGCGTCCTGGGGTCGCTCGTCGGGCAGTCGCTCGCCGAGGTGACCACCGACCTGCTGGAGGAGAGCTCGGCGGTCGACGAGTCGTTGCCGCTGGTGGTGACCGGGCGGGCGCCGTGGCGCACCGACATCGAGGCGCGCGGTGTCTGCGTGTCGTTGCGGGCCGTGCCGCTGACCGAGGGCAGCCAACGGCTGGGGGCCGTGCTGCTCTGCCGGGACGTCTCGGAGCTGCGCAGGCGGGAACGGGAGCTGATCACCAAGGACGCGACCATCCGGGAGATCCACCACCGGGTGAAGAACAACCTGCAGACGGTTGCGGCCCTGCTGCGCCTGCAGGCCCGGCGGATGACGTCGCCGGAGGCACGCGACGCGCTCGAGGAGGCCATACGCCGGGTCACCACGATCGCGCTGGTGCACGAGACGCTCTCCCAGGCTCTGGACGAGGCCGTCGACTTCGACACCCTGGTGGACCGGAGCCTGCACCTGGCGGCCGATGTCGCGTCCGCGGGTGGGAAGGTCCGCACCGTCCGGACCGGGACGTTCGGCATGGTGCCCGCCGAGGGGGCGACGGCCTTGGCCCTCATCCTCACTGAGCTGGTCACCAATGCGGTCGAGCACGGTCTCGCGGGCGGCAAGGCGGGCACCGTCGAGATCCGGGCCGAGCGGTCGGGGTCGCACCTGCTGGCGGTCGTCGCCGACGACGGCGTCGGGCTGGACCCGAGCCGCGGTCCACTGACCGGGCTGGGCACTCAGATCGTCGAGACGCTGGTCCGGAACGAGCTGCGGGGGACCATCGAGTGGGTGGCCCGGGACGGTGGCGGCACGAAGGTGGTGCTCGAGGTGGAGCTGCGGGACCGCCGGGTGACGTGATCGTCTGCCGCGGACAGTGGTCGGCCCCAGGACCTCAGGGGGCGGAGGGTCCTAGGGCCGACGATCGAGGTGGGTTCAGCCTGCGCGGCGAGCGCGAGCGGTGCGGCGCTTGAGGGCACGGCGCTCGTCCTCGGAGAGGCCGCCCCAGACACCGGCGTCCTGCCCGGTGTCCAGCGCCCAGGTCAGGCACGTGTCGACGACCGGGCAGCGCTGGCAGACAGTCTTCGCTTCCTCGATCTGCTGCAGGGCGGGGCCGGTGTTCCCGATCGGGAAGAACAGCTCCGGGTCCTCATCGAGGCAGGAAGCGCGGTGGCGCCAGTCCATCAAGGTCAACTCCTCAGGCACGCGGCCGGGCAGCACCGATTGGGGGTGCGCCGGCGGTGGGTGGTCGTGCGAACGTCCTACGACTGACACAAGGGTCACATGGACCTCGGGACTGCACAAGTGGTAACGGTGGAGTTTCGGTGATGTCACGTGAGGAGTTCATCACATCGGTTCGACCGCGGGGCCACCCCGAGGGGCGAACCGGATGAGCCTCGACGCCCCTCTGCGGGCACCGAACCCGGGCCATTCCCGCGCGAGCCGGTCGCCCGCCAGCTGCCGGGCCCGGTTGTGGTCGGGGTCGCCGGGGCACTCCTGGAGGCGGCCGTCACGCTCGCCGTGCTGGTGGTCGCGGTAGTGCTCAGTCCCGCCGCGATCCGGTTCGCTCCGCGCTGAGCGCAACCTGAATCGGCGTGGGTCGACCGCGCTGGACGAGGACGCCGCGGCCCGGATGCCGCGGCCGCGCCGGATCCACCTGCAGGGTCAGGTCGACGCCGGCGACCTCCGGTGAGCCCGGTTCGGACGGAGCCAGGACCAGGACGTCGCCCGAGCCGCGCAGCGCCGCGCATGCCCCTCGGTACGCGGCCGCTGCCCGGTCGGTGCGGGCGGACGCGATCAACCTCGGGTGGTGCAGGTCGCCGGTCTCGGCGGCGAGCACCCAACCGGCCAGCTCCTCGTCCAGCGCGAGGTCGGCACGGGCCACCAGGTCGAGGTCGTCGACCACCAGCGTCCCCGGAGCACCCGGGCCCGCGCACCGGCGGACGAGGTCGGCCGCGCCGGCGGGGGTCGTGGCGAACCAGGCCGCGTCATCGGGCCCCAGATCCGCGAGGGGACCGTCCCGGGCCACGATCCCGACCCGGCGACCGGAGGCTCGCAGCCCTCCGACGAGCGCTGCCAGTGCGGTCGTCCGGCCGGTTCCGGTCGGGCCGACCACCAGCAGGCAGCCGTCCGCGCCGACGCCGACGGGTCCGGCATCGTCCCCTCCGACACCCAGCACGACGCTGCCGGCGCGTCCCGGCGCGACGGGGACGAGCAACGGCAGGGGCGCCAGCCGCACCGGGGCAGCAGACTCCTCGCCGACCTGGGTGCGCGGCGCGGCGCCGTGATCGTCAGCGCCGCGCCCCGGTTCACCTGGCAGAGCGATCTGGCACAGCTCCGCGACCTCGGCCCGCACGCTCACGGCTCGTCCCGGTAGGGTCCGCACCCCGACGACGGCACGCGGCACACCGAGTGCCAGGTCGTCGGCGACGTCGGCGACCGGCAGCACCAGGCGATGGTCCGCCAGCGCCGACCAGCGGCTCAGCTCGCGAGGGTCACCGATCACGACGCAGCCGACGCCCTGGTGTCGGCCCTCACGGAGCAACCGGTCAAGGAGGTCGGTGCCGCAACCCCGCGGGAAGCGGTCGAGCGCGCGCTGCACGGCTGCGGCGTCGTCCAGCACGAGCAGGCACCGGTGGCGGTCCCGACGGGCCAGAAGGATGGCGAGCAGGCGGGCGACTCCCCGCGGATCGGCCGCCGTGAGCACCGTGCCCAGCCCCGCGGTCCGGCGAGGCGGGTCGCGGGTGCCAAGCGGCAGCGGCCCCGAACCGGTGACGAGATGCACGTGCCACCCGGCATCCAGCGCCGCCTGCGCGACGGTGGCGGCGGCAGTGCTGCGCCCGGAGCCTCCGCGGCCGGCCACGAGCAGCAGCCCGCGGCCGTCCCACCGGAGCACGCCGCGGCCCTGCGCGCCGGCCGGGTCGGTCAACCCGAGGACTAGCGTGTCGCCGGCAGGGGGTGCAGTGCGGCGCGCCAGCTCGGCCAC
Source organism: Actinomycetales bacterium (assembly GCA_038204895.1). Lineage (GTDB taxonomy): Bacteria > Actinomycetota > Actinomycetes > Actinomycetales > Cellulomonadaceae > Actinotalea. The sequence continues at coordinate 21,137 of JBBRCL010000017.1, forward strand.
GACGGAGGCGGGGACGACCGCGGGCAGCGGTGGCGACCAGATCGGATCGACAGCTGGCAGCCCGGCGAGTGCCGCCGCCCGCGCCGCGAGCGCGGCCAGGTGCTCGGCGTGGTCGCCGCCACCGGAGGGGCTCGTGGCGCCGGCCGAGCCGTCGACGCCGAAGGACTCCCACTGCGCTGCCCGGCGCACCAGCGGCCCGCGCGCGGCCCTGCCGAGCGCCGCCCAGGCCGTCTGGATCACCTCGACGGGTGCGTTCCCCCGCCGTAGCAGGGCGCGGCCCGGCCGGTCCTGGGGCAGGCCGGCCGCAGCCGGGACCTCCAGCACGTCGGTGGAGTCGCCCGGCTCGGTCACCCGCAGGCAGATCCGGAGAGCGAGGTTGGCCCGCATCTGGGCGCTCACCGCACCGCCCGGTCGCTGCGTCGCCAGGACCAGGTGGAAGCCCAGCGACCGTCCCTGTGCGGCGAGCCGCACCAGAGCGGGGACGAAGTCCGGCAGGTCCTCGGTCATCGCCCGGAACTCGTCCACCACCACGAGCAGTCGCGGCAACGGGCGTGTGCCGGGTGCGGCGGCCGGCCCGCGAAGGTCCTCGACGTCGGCGACACCCGCGGCGGCGAGTACCGCCTCACGCCGGTGCAGCTCGGACCGGAGCCCCTCCAGGGCGCGTCCGGCCTGTGCGGGGTCCAGGTCCGTCACCTGCCCGACGACGTGCGGCAGGCCGCTGCAGCGGCCCAGCCCGGCCCCGCCCTTGTAGTCGACCAGGACGATCGCCAGCTCGGTGGGCGGGTGGAGTAGTGCCAGTCCGAGCACGAGTGACTGCAGGAGCTCGGACTTGCCCGACCCGGTGGTGCCGGCCACCAGGGCGTGCGGTCCGTCGGCGAGCAGGTCGACGGTCACGACCGCCCCGCCGACTCCCGCGCCCAGCGGCACCACCAGGCCGGGCAACGGGCGCGGGGCAGCCGGCCGGCCGTCGCCGGCGTCGGCGAGGCCCCAGTGCGTGAGCAGGCCCTCGAGGTCGTCCGGCACGCCGAGGTCGGCCAGGCCCACGCGGTCGGGGAGGTCGCGTGCCGAGGGGTGGTCGGCCGGTGCCGACCTCCGACGCACGGCATCGCGAGCGGCGACAGCTCGGGCATGCTCGTCCGCCCAGGTGGCGGAGCCCGACGGCGCCGACAACCGGTGGCTGCCCTCGGGCCCGGTGAGCATCGCGGTCCCGTCCGACCCGACCGCCAGCACCCACGGACACCAGGCCGGTACCTCCTCGGCGCGTTCGACGATCAGCAGGACCGCGTCCGACGGGCTGCGGGTGCGCAGCCACCAGCGGTCGAGGGCGGCCCGCCAGGGGGTGCAGCCGTGGCTGACGACCAGCGCCGGTGGGCCGGGCCGCAGGGCGGCAGCCGCCGCGTCGGGGTCCCGGCCGACGGTGGCATCCGGCGCAGGACCGAGCCTTGCCTCGAGCCAGCGGCACCATGACCAGGCGGACGCGTGCTCGACCGGGTGCAGCACCGCGAGCCGGAGATCATCGGCGAGGAGGGCCGCGCCGACCAGGGCACGGGCGACGGCGATCCCCCTGGTCGGTTCGGCCACCACCGCCAGCCCGTCGAGCGCCATCGGCCACCACTGGGGGAGGGAAGGCGTACCGGCGCGGAGCCGGCACGACGACGCCGCGGCGTCCGGCCCGAGACCTGGCCTCGCGGACGCTCGGTGCCGTGTCCGGGAGCGCTGCACCAGGGCAGGGACCGCCGCTCCGGCCGGCCCGGTGAGGGCGAAGAGCAGGTACACCGGGTTGCGTGTCATCACCGCGAGGACGGCGGACATCCCCATCGGGAGCAGCCACGTCAGCACCGGCACCGACGGCACCGACGGCACCGAGAGCACGGAGCGCCCGGGGCGGCCGGTCTCGGACGGGCTCGTGCCCACCGAGTCGCCCGGGCCGTCCCCGGCTGGACAGGTGCCGGGGTCGGGCGGCTCCCCCTTCAGCCGTCGGCGCGAGCGGCCAGGCGCCCGCAGCTCCAGCGTGCTGGCGCCGACGACCAGCCGGTCGCCGGCGAGCAGCGGCCCGCGACGCAGCAGCCGCCGGTGGCCGTGGCGCACGCTTGTCCCGTTCGCCGAGCCGACGTCGCTCGCCACCCACCGTCCGCCGCGCGTGCGGACGACGACGTGCCGCCGGGAGACCGACGGGTCGTGCAAGGGGAGGTGACCAGGACGGGCGGGTCCGCCCCGGCCCACCCTGACCGCCCCGTCGTCGCCCGGGACGCCGATCGCGCCGGCGTCGGGCCCGTCGACGACGGCCAGGTGCCAGGAGCGAGCCGGCGGCCCTGCCCGGTTGCGTCCGTCGCGGGGCCGGTCGGCGGCCCGGGAGGTGGGCGTAACCCGTCCGGGCTCGCTCTCGATCCGAGCGCCCGCGACCCATGGCGGGACCCCGGCGACCTGGTCCTCGGTCAGCAGGACCCCGACGATGCCCAGCGGCGTCGTCGGCGGTGTCCCGGTGAGCCGAGCGAGGTCCGCACGGCACTCGCCGAGGGTGACCCCCTCGGTGACCTCGAGGTCGCCGAAGGGCTCCAGGGTGAAACGCACCTGGCCAGCGTGCTGGGCGGCGCGGTGGGATCGGTCCGCGGGGCAGTCGATCTGGGGACACGGCGGCGTCCACACGGCGGCGTCCACACCGTGGCGTCCACACGGCGGCGTCCACACCGTGGCGTGGGCGGCTACTCGACGGCCAGCGCCTCCACCGGCGAGGTGCGCACCGCGCTCCGGGCCGGCAGCACCGACGCCGCCAGGCCGGCGGCCACCGCCACGACCACGACGAATCGCGACCTCGCGCCAGGCGACGGCGAACGGCGTCCGGCCGATCTGGTTCATGACCGTGCGGGCGCCGACGCAGCCCCCACGCGTTCCCGGCGCAGCCGGGTGAGTGCCCGGTCGTCCAGGGTGGTGGTGTCGGTGTCCCCGATGTACGCCTGCCCCGAGGTGGCCGAGTCCAGCCCGGCCAGCAGGTGCATCAGGGTCGACTTGCCCGAGCCGGACGGGCCCATGATTGCCGTGAAGGCACCGGCGGTGAAGTCGACGTCGACGTCTACCAGGGCGCGGACCGCGGACGGTCCGCTGCCGTAGACCTTGGTCAGGCCTCGGGCGCGGACGGCTGTGGTGGGGTTCGGTTCCACGTCTCCTCCTCGGGTTCGCGCCGAGACTACGGAGCACGGCGACCGCGCGGCGTCTGGCCGTGGCATGGTCGGCGGGGCCGCCGTGTCATCCCGTGGTCGGACCCGGCTGCAGTGGTCGGACCCGGCTGCAGTGGTCGGGCCCGGCCCCGCCCACCTGCGGCCCGGCCCCGCCCACCTGCGGCCCGGCCCCGCCCTCGACGTTTCGCTCGATTCTGCGCGCCAGACGCACACATCCAAGCGAAACGTGGGTGCGCACCGGCGGAGGAGCGCTGTCCACATGGTGTGCGGACCCCACAGGTCCGACCGCGGGATCCTCAGGGACCATGTCCCGATGACCTCTCGGCTCCCGAAGGACTGGGCACCCCCCGCCGCGCGCGGCCAGTCCGGTGTCTTCACCGCTGCACAGGCGCGTGCTGGCGGCGCCACGCCCGCGCAGGTCCGCAGGCGGCGGCAGACCGGGCAGTGGCGACCGGTCGTCGGCGATGCCCTAGCGCTGCCCGGTGTGGCGATCGACGCGTGGACCAAAGCCCAGGCGGCGGCGATCACCTGGCCGGACGCCGTCGTCGGCCTCGCCTCGGCCGCGGCCCTTCACCGCCTGCCGGTGCCCGAGAGCCGCTCCGTCCACGTCATCGTGCCGAACCGTCGACCGAGCCGAGGAGGGGTCGTCACCCATGAGCTTGACCTCGACCCTGGCGACGTCACGACGTTCGGGCTGGCGCGCGTCACCACGCTCCCGCGGACCCTGTTCGACTGCATCGGACGGCTGCCGCGTGACGACTCGGAATCGCTCGTGGCCTGGGCGGTTACCCGCGATTGGCTTGATCGCTCGGAGTTGGATCGAGCCGTGAGGGCACGACCCAAGTCTTGGGGCAACGCTCAGCGGCGCCAAGCACTCGCCGACTCTGCCGACGGCGCGTTCAACGCGGCCGAGCGCCGTCTGCACGCCATCCTCCGCAGAGCACAGATCACCGGATGGGCCGGCGACCAGCGCCTCTACCAGGGCTCGAAGATCATCGCTCGCGTGGATGTGCTCTTCCGGGACGAGCGCCTTGTCCTGGAGGTCGACGGTTTCGCGTACCACGGTCGCGCGATGTTCCAGGCAGATCGCACACGGCAGAACCGGATCGTCGCAGCGGGCTACTGCGTGCTCAGGTTCACCTGGGCCGACCTCACGAGTCGGCCTCGTGCGGTTGCTGAGGAGGTTCGGGCAGCGCTCGCGCGTCTACGGCGCACCGAGTCCACGTTTCGCTCGAATCTGCGCGTCTGACGCGCAGATGTGAGCGAAACGTCGGCGACGGCGGGGAAGGGGTGGCCGACGGCGCTGCGGCCGGGCGGGGCTGCGCTCGCGGGCAGGGTCACGCTCACGAACGGGGTCGGACCAGGGCGCTCTCGTAGGCGACGACGACGGCCTGCACCCGGTCACGGGCACCGAGCTTGGCCAGGATGCGACCGACGTGCGTCTTCACGGTCGCCTCGGCCACGAACAGGTCCTGGCTGATCTCGGTGTTCGACCGCCCCCGGGCCATCAGGACCAGCACCTCGCGCTCGCGGTCCGTGAGCTCGGCGAGCCCAGGGTGCGACGGCCGTCCCGCCAGGTCGGGCAACGCGGTGATCAGGTGCTCCATCAGGCGCCGCGTGGAGGACGGGGCGATCACGGCGTCACCGGAGTGCACGGTGCGGATGGCGGCCAGCATCTCCTCCGGCGGGGCGTCCTTTAGCAGGAACCCGCTGGCCCCGGCCTTGATCGCCGCCAGGACGTACTCGTCGAGGTCGAAGGTGGTCAGCACGATGATCTTTGGCATGGGGCGCCGCCCGGGCACTGTGGCCGTCCCGACCGTCGGCCAGCGCGGCGGATCCGGTGGCGAGGGGGACAAGGGCCACCGCGAGAGCCACGGCACCCGTTGTCGCGCGCTGCTTCAGGGACATCATCGTCTCCTGTCTCGAAGGGTGCCCGCGCTCCTTCTTTCGCGCCCATCCAAAGTCGTTCTTCCTTACCGCGCAAGTGCCGGGAGTGCCACAGTTCACGGCAGTTCGCCAGGATCGCGGCGGGCCGGCCCACCGGCGACCCGTCGGCGCGGGCCGCACCCGCCCGCACGAAGCCGCGCGGCAGCAGTGGCCAGGGCTGGGTCCCGCTGTGGCAGCATGTGGCCATGACGAGCGTTCTCTTGGCCGAGGATGACCCCACCATTGCCGAACCGTTGGCCCGGGCACTCATCCGCGAGGGGTACGACGTCGTCGTGCAAGGCACGGGTCAAGGTGCGATCGAGACCGCCCCTTCGGTGGACCTCGTGATCCTCGACCTCGGCCTGCCCGACATCGACGGCCTGGACGTCGCCCGGTGGATCAGGGGCCACGGCCTGACGACCCCGGTCCTGGTGCTCACGGCCCGCGCGGACGAGGTGGACCTGGTCGTCGGACTGGACGCCGGCGCGGACGACTACGTGACCAAGCCGTTCCGGCTCGCCGAGCTCCTGGCGCGCGTGCGGGCCCTGCTGCGGCGCGCCCAGTCCGACGGCGTCGACGAGGACGAGCTGTCGGCGAAGGACGTCCGGATGGACCTGGCCGCCCACCGGGCTTTCCAGGGGCAAAGGGAGCTGCACCTGACCGCAAAGGAGTTCGACCTACTGCGGGTGCTCGTGCGTGATGCCGGCGCCGTGGTGTCCCGCGAGTTCCTGATGCGAGAGGTGTGGGACTCCGACCCGACCGGCTCGACCAAGACCCTCGACATGCACGTGTCCTGGCTGCGCCGCAAGCTCGGTGACGACGCCAACGACCCGCGGTACATCGCGACCGTGCGCGGCATGGGCTTCCGGTTCGAGTCCGGCGCCCGCTGACCGGCTGATCTGTGCGCCGACGCGTCCTGCAGGCGACCATCGCCGCGGTGGCGGTCGCCGTCGTGCTGCTCGGCATCCCGCTGGCCTTCTACGGCGCCCGGCTGGTCCGGGACACCGAGCTGAGCCAGCTCTCCGACCGGGCGGCGGCGCTCGGTCGGCAGGTCGAGGCGCGACTCACCCTCGACCGCCCACTGACCGAGGACATACTCGACCCGTACATCGGGGGCGAGGACGGCGCACCCTCGGTGTCGGTGTCCGTCGTCGGTCCGGACGGCAGCCGGATCTGGGCGGGGGAGCCGGTAGAGGGTCAGGCGTACTCCGAGGTGGCGCGCACCGACTCCGGCGCCGTCGTCCTGCTCTCGGTGTCCTACTGGGATGTGTTCTGGCGGACCGCACGCGTCGTCGCGCTGGTGGTCGCCGCGTCCATCGTGGCCTTCATCGCCGGCATCTCGATGGCCCTGTGGCAGGCGCGCCGACTCGCTGCGCCGCTGATCTACCTGGCGGCCAGCGCCGAGCAGCTGGGATCCGGGCAGGTGCGGCCGCGCCTCGATGCATCCGGTGTCGAGGAGATCGACCTGGTTGCGGCCGAGCTGGTTCGCCGCGCGGCCCGGCTCGCAGGGCGGCTGGCCGCGGAGCGGCAGTTCGCCGCCGACGCGTCCCACCAGCTCCGGACACCCCTGACGGCCCTGTCCATGCGTCTGGAGGAGATCAGTGCGACCACCGAGCGGGACGAGGTGCGCGAGGAGGCGAGGATCGCGATGGAGCAGATCGAACGCCTGGTCGCCGTCGTGGACGGCCTGCTGACCCGCTCCCGCCGGGCTCAGGGCGGTACCACCGAGGCTTTGCACCTGGCCGATGTGCTGCAGCAGCAGCGCGAGGAATGGCATCCCACGTTCAGCAGGGCCGGGCGCCGGCTCGTGGTGGCGGCGCCGGACGACGTCGCGGTGCTCGCGACGCCCGGGGCCCTGGCCCAGGTGCTCGCCACCCTGATCGAGAACTCCCTCAAGCATGGCGCCGGCACGACGACCCTCCGCTCGAGGCCGTCCGGACCCGGCGGCGCCGTGGTGATCGAGGTCGCAGACGAGGGCCCAGGCGTACCGGACGACCTGGCCCCGCGGATCTTCGAGCGCGAGGTGACGTCAGGGAGTGGGACGGGGCTCGGGCTGTCGCTCGCCCGGGATCTCGTCGCCGCTGACGGCGGTCGGCTCGAGCTGGCCCAGCGGCGCCCCCCGGTGTTCGCCGTGTTCCTCGCCGGGGTGCCCCGCGCGCTCGACCCCGACCTCGTGCTGCCGCGTGGATCCCTGGTGGCGCCCGGCAGATGGTTGCGCCGCCGCAATCAGGGGCGCTGACGCGGTGAAGACCAGCCGGCGGTAGGCCAGGTAGCGGAAGATCGTGCCCAGGCCGAGGCCGACGACGTTCGCCGCGATGTTGTCCGCCAACGGCGAGGTGAGCCCCAGCGCGTAGTGCGAGACCGCGAGACAGCCGACCGCGATCCCCATCCCGATGACGTTGATCACCGCGAAGGACAGGAACTCCCGGGTCGGCGCGGACGTCCGGCGACCCGCGAAGGTCCAGTACCGGTTGCCGAGCCACGCCACGACGGTCGCGACCGCGACCGAGAGCACCTTTGCCCTCAGCGGCTGGTCGCGCAGGAGCTCGCCCGGCCCGAAGCGGAGCAGGTTGAACAGGCCGACGTCGACGACGAACGCGGCCGCACCGACGGAGCCGAACCGCAGCAGCTCGAGCAACCGGGATCGCATGGTCGCCCAGCGTATCGGCGTGCGAGCGGCGCTGCGCTGTCGGACCTGCGATCGGACCCGCGCCGCGGGGGCGCCGCGTCCACGCGCAGGGCAGCGGCGGCACCGCCGCGACGGAGACGGCAGAATGCGAGCCATCACGAGCGAGAGGGGTCGCAGATGAGCGAGCAGCCGACGGTCGGCGTTCTGATGGGTTCTGACTCGGACTGGGCCGTCATGTCGGCAGCCGTCGAGGCGCTGGCCGAGTTCTCGGTGCCGTGCGAGGTCGACGTGATCTCGGCGCACCGGATGCCGCAGGAGACGATCGACTACGGCCGGTCCGCCGCCGACCGCGGGCTCCGGGTGATCATCGCCGGAGCCGGTGGGGCGGCCGCTCTGCCCGGCATGCTCGCGGCACTCACCCCGCTGCCGGTGATCGGCGTCCCGGTGCCGTTGGCCCAGCTGGACGGCCTTGACTCGTTGCTCTCGATCGTGCAGATGCCGGCCGGGATCCCGGTGGCCGCGGTCGCGATCGGTGGCGCCCGCAACGCCGGCCTGCTGGCGGTCCGGATCCTCGCGGCCGGCTCGGACGACGTCGCGGTCGGACTCCGGGCCAAGCTCGTGACCTTCCAGTCCGACCTGCGTGACCAGGCCATGGCGAAGGGCGAGTGGTTGCGCGCACGGACGACCGGGGCACAGCGGACCGGGTTCACCGCCTGAGCCGGCGGCTCCGGCGACCGGGAACGCCCGCGCAGGCGGGGTCAGCCGGGCTGCGGCATGCCGCCGACCGTTCCGGGCGGCAATGTGCCGTCGCGGATGCCCGTCCAGAACGCCGGGGTCGCCTCCGGGTCGAGCAGAACCGTTGAACCCACGCTGCTCGGCTGGTAGTTGATGTCGGCGATCGGGGGCGTGCCGCGGATCCCGCCGGGCCCGGTGGCAGCGCGGAACGCGAGCGCGAGGCGCGCCATGTCGACGATGTTCGTCCCGTCGCTGACCGTGATGGCAGCCAGGCCCGAGCGGATGAGCCTGACCTGGTCCAGCGGGCGCAGCACGATCGACGGGTCGGCGGCGGTCGAGGAGACCGCGGCGATCAGCTGCTGCTGGCGCTTCGCTCGGCCGATGTCGTACTCGTAGTCGGCCTTGCGCATCCGGGCGAAGGTGAGTGACGTGGCGCCGTCGACGAGCTTGCAGCCCGGTGCGTCCCAGACCATGCCGGACTCGGGGTCGTTGACCGGGAAGTCCACCTTGTTGACCGCCGGGTCCATGCACAGCTGCACGCCGCCGAGGGCGTCGACGATGTGTGCGACGCCGCCCAGGCCGATCTCCGCGTAGTGGTCGATGTGCAGGCCGGTGAGCCCTTCCACCGTCTGCACGAGCAGGGCCGGACCGCCCCAGCCGTAGGCCGCGTTGAGCTTGCTGGGGTCATGCCCGGGGATCTCGGTGTACGTGTCCCGCGGCAGGCTGATCAGCGCCACCGGACCGTTCTGCGGGACGTGCAGCACCATGATCGTGTCCGTGCGGGCGCCTTCGGTGCCATCGACCGGGATCCCGCCGTCCTCGCCCCGGGCATCCGACCCCGCCAGCAGGTAGGTGGTGCCGGACGTCGTGTCGGGCGTGCCGGACAGGGCAGCGACGTGCTGGATCTTGCCGTTGGCCCACACGGCCAACCCGACCGGCCAGGCGACCATCAGGGCCAGCAGCAGGGAGAGGACAGCGGTGACCCGGCGCAGCCGGTGACGCCTGCGCGGACGGGCGGAGACCGGTGGGCGGACGGCGCCTGGGTGCCGAGTGCCTACCGGACCGGGAGGGCCAAGGGGGGCGGGTGGCCGACTGGGCGGGGCCGCGCGGGTGCCGCCCGACGGCGGACCGGGCGGCCGGGCAGCGGGCGGGACGGTGTCCGGGCGGCGCGCCGGGACCGATGCACCGGTGGGTGCTGGGGGCCGCCCGACGACGACCGGCGGGGGTCCGTCACCAGGACGGCGCCGTCCGGTCTCGGGGGTGAACGACGGGGGGGTGTCCGGTTGACGGGTGCTCCGCCGTGGTGGCACCGGCTGTGCGCTGCCACCACGGCCGGCGGCGCTACCGGCATCTCGAGGCTCCGGTGTGCCGCTGCGGCGGTGCGGGTCTTCGGGGGCCATTGGGGCGCTCAGCCCCCGCAGATGGCAGGGATGTCGGCGGGTGTGAAGGGGTCGACGCCCGGTGTCGGCGTCGTCGGCTTGGTCCCGTCGGTGGGGGTCGCGGGTGGGGTCGCCGCAGGCACCATCGGCACGTCGGCGGCGAGGTTGGCCCAGATCTGGTCGGCCACGCTGGTCCAGACCACTTCGTTGCGGTCGTCCGGGTTGGCGGCGATCGGGATCGTCATGAAGGTGATGTTGGCCGGTGGGATGTGCCGCAGGCTCCACGCCAGGCCGGCGAGGTTGCTCAGCGTGCCGGTGTTCGTGTCGGCCGCGAGCGACTGCAGCGCGGAGGTGAGGAATCGGTAGAGGGCCGGGGAGTCGGTGAGCAGGTTCTTGGCGAACACCCCCCGGGCGATCGACCCAAGGAGCTGCTGCTGGCGGCCGAGCCGCATGATGTCCGAGCCATTGCCATTGCCAAGGCCGGTCCCGGTCCGGGCCCGGGCGAAGGCCAGAGCCGTGAAGCCGTCGAGCCGCTGCACGCCGGCCGTGACGTGCAGGCCGGCCTTGTCGGAGTCCATGTCGTTGGGGATGCACATCTCCACCCCGCCGAGGGCGTTCACCATGTTTCGGAACCCGGCGAAGTCGACGACCACCCAGCCGTCGATCGGGATCCCGGTCAGCGACTGGACCGTGTTCACGGTGCACGCGGCGGCCTCGCCGATGTCCTGGTTCGCCGCGCCGATCGAGAAGGCTGCGTTGAACCGGGCCGACTGGGTCCGCGAGCTCGTCCCGTCGTAGTACAGGCAGGACGGGATCTGCACTCGCGAGTCCCGCGGGATCGAGACGAGGTCCATCCGGCTCCGGTCGGCCGAGATGTGCGCGACGATCGTGGAGTCCGAGCGCATGCCCTCCGCTTCACCGCCGATCAGCGCGTTCTCCCCGCTGCGCACGTCGGAACCGATGACCACGAGGTTGAGCGCCCGACCCGCATTGGGGTCGGAGGGGTCCGGCTTCTCCTCCACCACGAGGGTCGGCGGCTGATGGATCAGCGACGAGGTGTCGTAGGTGTCGATGTTGTCCCCCAGTCGCACGTAGGCCGTGGCAGCCCCGGTGGCCGCGAAGGTCACGGCGGCCAGGGCGACGAGCGAGGTGCCGCGCAACAGCGGGTGGCGGCGCAGTCGTCGGGCATGGCGCACCGCGTGCGGGCGCTGCAGAGCCGTGTGGCGTGGGGTCACAATTGATGAGCATAGGATCCGCGGACCGCCGGAAGGCGGGAGCACCGCGCGGGACGCGTGGAGGTGTCGTAAAGATCAGCCGGCGCGATCTCCAGGTCAGGGCCTGCCGAGCCCGTGGTACGCCCGCCCGGACCGTCGCCAGGCCCTCGGGTCGAGCACATTTCGGCCGTCGATGATCACCCGTTGGTGGACGACTCCGCCCAGCGTCTCGGGGTCGAGCTCGACGAACTCCCGCCACTCGGTGAGGAGCAGGACGAGATCGGCACCCGCGGCCGCATCCATCGCCGAGTCCGCCAGCCGGAGGTCGGGCCGGGATCGGCCGACGTTGTCCAGGGCGGCCGGGTCGGTGACCGTCACGTGCGCTCGAAGGCCCGCGATCCGCGAGGCGATGTCCAGTGCAGGGGAGTCACGCACGTCGTCGCTGTCGGGTTTGAACGCCGCACCGAGGACGGCGACGCGTGCCCCGTCGAAACGACCCCCGCAGGCGGTCCTGGCAAGCTCCGCGACGTGCTCACGACGGCGCAGGTTGATGCCGTCGACCTCACGCAGGAACGTCAGCGCCTGATCGACCCCGAGCTCGCCGGCCCGTGCCATGAACGCCCGGATGTCCTTGGGCAGGCAGCCGCCACCGAACCCGATGCCGGCGCGCAGGAAGCGACGGCCGATCCGCTCGTCGTGCCCGATCGCCGTGGCCAGCTGCGTCAGGTCCGCCCCGGTCGTCTCGCAGAGCCCGGCCATCGCGTTGATGAAGGAGATCTTCGTGGCGAGGAAGGAGTTGGCCGCGACCTTGACCAGCTGCGCCGTGGCGAGGTCGGTCACGACCTGCGGGATCCCCTGACGGACGAGCTGGTCGTCGTAGACCTCGTACAGGACTGCTCGGGCAACCTCCCCCGCGGGAGTGGGCATCCCCTCGCCATCCGTCTGTAGGCCGTAGACGATGCGGTCCGGTGACAGCGTGTCCTGGATCGCGAAGCCCTCCCGCAGGAACTCCGGGTTCCAGATCAGGGCGGCGTTGGCGTCGGGCGCTCCGGCCGTCAGGTGCGCGGCGATCGACTCCGCCGTCCCGACCGGGACGGTCGACTTGCCGACCACGACGACCGGGCGGTCGTCGTGCGGCCCGAGGTGGGGGAGGAGAGCCTCGACGGCGGCGTCGACGGACGTGAGGTCTGCGGCGTACCTGCCGTCCTGCTGGGGGGGCCCACGCAGATGAAGTGCACCTGGGCACCGGCGACCGCTGCCGGGTCGGTCGTGAAGGTCAGGCGCCCGGTCGCGAGTGCGTGCACCAGGAGGTCGTCGAAGCCCGGCTCGTGGAAAGGGGCCCGACCGGAGCGCAGCAGCGCCACCTTCCTGGGATCGACCTCCAGCCCGACGACCTCGTGCCCGAGCTCCGCCATGCAGGCGGCGTGCACGGCTCCCAGGTAGCCGCAGCCGATCACCGACAGCTTCGTCATCTGTGTCTCACTCTCACCTGGTGGTCAGCGGCCGAGCTGGGCGTACTTCGCCTCGGTCGCGTCCTTCTGCGGGCGCCACCATGCCGCGTTCTGGCGGTACCACTCGATGGTGGCGGCGAGCCCGTCTCGGAAGCCCGGGAACCGTGGCTGCCACCCGAGCTCGTCGCGGAGCTTGGTGGAGTCGATCGCGTACCGCAGGTCGTGGCCGGGACGGTCGCTCACCAGGTCGTAGGCGTCCCGCGGCTCGCCCATCAACTCCAGGATGAGCTCGACGACGTCCTTGTTGCTCTGCTCGCCGTCGGCGCCGATCAGGTAGGTCTCACCGATCCGGCCCCGGTCGATGATCGCCCAGACCGCGGCGTTGTGGTCCTCGACGTGGATCCAGTCGCGGACGTTCTGGCCGGTGCCGTACAGCTTCGGGCGGACCCCGTCGACCATGTTGGTGATCTGCCGCGGGATGAACTTCTCCACGTGCTGGTAGGGGCCGTAGTTGTTCGAGCAGTTCGAGATCGTGGCCTGCACCCCGAACGACCGCACCCAGGCCCGGACCAGCAGGTCGCTCGACGCCTTGGTGGCGGAGTACGGGCTGGAGGGGTTGTAGGGCGTCTGCGGCGTGAACTTGGCCGGGTCGTCCAGCTCCAGGTCGCCGTAGACCTCGTCGGTGGAGATGTGGTGGTAGCGGACTCCGTGTCGGCGGACGGCCTCGAGCAGGGTGAATGTGCCAACGACGTTCGTCTGCACGAACGGCCACGGGTTCGCCAGCGAGTTGTCGTTGTGCGACTCGGCCGCGAAGTGCACGACGACGTCGCAGTCCGCCACCAGGCGATCCACCAGATCGGCGTCGGCGACGTCTCCCTGGACGAAGCTGATCCGGTCGGCGACCGGGGCGAGTGACGCCTGGTCGCCGGCGTAGGTGAGTGCGTCGAGGACGGTCACCTTCACGTCGGGGTGCTCGCGCACGGTCTGATGGACGAAGTTGGTGCCGATGAAGCCGGCTCCGCCGGTGACGAGCAGTCGCACGGGCTCCTCCTGGAATGGTGTGGGTTCTGGCAGCGTACTTGGCGACTCGGCTCTGCAGCCCCTGGCCGCCCGGGCATCCCGGGACGTATCGGACGCGAGGGGTGGCGGTGCTTGATCTGGGCAGGGAGCCGACCGATACTCCCTGGGCAGGCAATCCGCCGAGGTCAGGACGAATCATGATCAGCCGAATGGGGGCTTCGGCCGCCGCATGGCTTGTGGTGTCCGCCCTTCTGAGTGGTGCCGTGCCGTACGCCGGCGCTGCTGGCCGTGCCGCGACGGACGTTCCCGCGTCGAGCCCGGTCGCCCCGGGCTCCGTCAGCGCGCCATCCTCGGGAACACCGTCCGAGGCCGCCGACGAGGAGGACAGCGCCCTTGTCGAGCTCTCCCTCGTCGTGCCCGCCGTCGATGGTGGGGCCGTTGAAGAGTCACCCGAGGTACGTGCCGCGCGGGCCGACGAGGACGTCGTGCTCGCGGAGGACGTCGTCGACGCCGAGCGGGTGGCGAGCGAGATCGTCGAGACCGACGCGTTCCAGACCATCGGCGTGACATGGCCGGAGGACGCCGACGTCACCGCGCTCCAGCCGCAGATGCGGGTGCGATCCGACGGCGAGTGGTCCGAGTGGGCCGAGTTCGGTCAGGACAGCGAGGTCCCGGACGCCGGGACCCCCGACGCCGCGCACGCGACCCGTGGGGGTACCGAACCCGTGTGGGTCGGTGACGCGGACGCCATCCAGCTCTCCTTCGCCGCCGACGACGAGGCCGGACCGGACGGCCTCGCCCTGGTGCTCGTCGGGTCAGACGAGGTCCCGCTCGCTCCCGACGACGTGATTGTCGGATCGGCGGCCACGACGGACACCGACGTGGAGCAGGCCTCGTTCACCCAGGCCTCGTTCACCCAGGCCTCGTCGACCCAGGCGCTGTTCGCAGCGTCCGCGGCCCCGGCGATCATCAGTCGCGCGGAGTGGGGCGCGCGTGACCAGGTGTGCACCCCCGACGTCGCGTCGCGGCTCGTCGGCGCCGTCGTGCACCACACGGCTGGTTCCAACAACTACGCGACCGTCGCGGAGGCCATGCAGCAGATCCGCAACGACCAGCGCTACCACATCGAGAGTCGGGGCTGGTGCGACCTCGGCTACAACTTCGTGGTGGACAAGTGGGGCAACATCTACGAGGGGCGGGCGAGGAGCCTGACGCAGCCCGTCGTCGGGGTGCATGCGGGGGGCTTCAACACCGGGACCGTTGGCGTGTCCATGCTGGGTACCTACGGGGTTGCCCCGTCGGCCGCGACCCAGCAGGCCGTTGCGCAGATCATCGGTTGGCGCCTGGGCTTCTACGGGGTCAACCCCATGGGCTCGATGGTCTATCACACCGGTAGCGGCGAGAACTCGAAGTTCCAGGACCAGGACGTCAGCCTCCCCCGCGTGTTCGGTCACCGCGACGTGGCGTACACGGCGTGCCCGGGCGACGGCGGCTACAACTCGCTCCCCAACATCCGGGCCATCGCGGGGAGCCTCAGCTACGGCGCACGCTTCCGGCAGGCCGGTGCGGTGGTCAACGCCATGTACGAGGACATCCTCCGGCGTGGTGTCGACCCGAGCGGCCTGAGCACCTGGAGCGCCATGCTCGCCGGTGGATCCGGACTGCCTGCACTCGTCGGCGCGCTGACCGACAGCGACGAGTACATCCGCCTGCGGATCAGCCAGGCGTACCGAGACGTGCTGGGACGGTCCCCTGAGCCGGCCGGGCTCGAGCACTGGTACCGGGAGATCCGCGCCCGCCGTGCGACCGTCGACGACGTCGCACGGCGGTTCCTGTCGAGCGCGGAGTTCCGGGACCGGTCAGGCGGGACCGACAGGGGGTACGTCCTCCGGATGTACACCTCGGTGCTTGGGCGGCCGGCTTCCGCTGCCGAGGTCGGTTACTGGTCGTCGGAGATCGCGCGGCTGGGCCGGGATCGGGTCACCGACCTGATCTGGTTCTCGGGTGAGGCAGCGCGGTACCGAGCCGGTACCTACTACGAGACGTTCCTCAAGCGCGCGGCGGAGCCGGCGGGAAGGGAGCTCTGGGCCAACGTCCTGCTGACCCAGGGCGAGGGCGCGGTGCGCATCGGTATCGCCGGTAGCGATGAGTACCGGGTGAAGGCACTCGTGCGATACCCGTGACCGACTCAGGCCGGTCACGGGATCGGCACCAGGGTGCCGTCCTCCTGCACGAGGCCCAGATACACCGATGACGTGGTGGCCACCGGCTGGAACGGGACGTACGAGATCGAGTACCGCCAGTACGTCGTGGTCGTCGACAGGAGTGGCGGCGGGGCCTGACCGTCCTCCCACGGGAGTCCGTCGGGGGTGAAGGTCACGACCGCCACTTCGTTCCCGCCCCAGAGATCGCGGACCTCGGCGAGCTCGTCCGGAGTCGGCGTGGTCTCGAATGTGACGACCTCGGCGTCACACATGATGCGCAGGGTGGGCAGGTAGGTGAAGGTACCCACGAACACCACCCGCGGCGAGGGGAGGGCAGCACACACCGCCTCCGCCTGGCCGTAGCGCCCGCTGTGCTCGACCGTGGTGAACAGCGTTCCCCAGGTGGTGAGCGGGAACGCGACGATCACCGCGGCCAGGAGGACGGTGGCCGCTCGCGCCCATCTCCTGCGTGTCGCCCACAGTGCCGCGAGTGCGACGGTGGCGAGCAGGAGGAAGCCCGGGATGGTCACGGGTAGCAGGCGTCGCATCGCCCAGATCTGGTCCGGCGTGATGCTCACCCGCCACAGATAGAGGGCGGAGGGAGCGCCGATGACCGCTGCAGTGACGAGCCAGCGGGGATCGCGCTCGGCAACGGCGCGGCGCAGGATCAGGGCCAGCCCGGCGAACGCAAGGACCACCATCGGCCAGCCGTAGTACCAGGCCAACCAGGTGACGGACATCTCGTCGTAGCTTCTGGTGGGGTCGATCCCGAGCCCCTCGAGGTTCTGCAGCCCTTCGATGAGACGGGCGTAGCCCGAACCCGCAGGCAGGTTGTGGTTGACCATCCACAACGGACGGCTGGTCAGGAACACCGCCACGACCACCGCCGCGGCGGCCGCAACCCATCCGAGCATCGCTCGACGGCGCAGGGCGAAGGCCCTTGTCGCGTCCCAGGACCGGGGCAGCGCGAGCACGAGGCTCACCGCTGCCGTTGCGACGAGGGCGACGACGAGTTGGCTGAACCGCCCCCGCAGGTCGTCAAGGTACCTGGGGCTGTGCCAACTCAGGTCGAGGTACCCGAGCGCGACCATGGCCGATGAGGCGCCCATCGTGGCCACGAGGCCCCAGCTCATCCGCCTGCGGGCTCGCGTTCCCAGCGTGGCGGCGGCGGCGATGCCGAACCCGGCGATCAGCCCCACGACAACCGCGGCCCCGTCGATCCGCACGAGCGCGGTCGCGCCGATCATCGACGCACCGACGGCGTACCGCCACCAGGTCCTGGTCTCGAAACCGGACCAGATCACGGTCAGGCCGCCGAACGCCAGGGCCACGGTCAAGGGTTCGGAATAGGGCGCGCGGGAGAAGGCGGTCATCGGCATCGACGCCGCCAGGGCGACCACGGGGACGACCGCCAACAGCGGTCCGGTCAGCCGGCGGCCGAGGCCGTAGACCGCGAGGAGCGCGAGGGCTCCGATGACGAGGTTGCCCGCGAGGACCGCGATGTCGCCGCCCACCCAGCCGCCGATCGCGAGCAGCCCGGGGAGCAGCTTGGCGCCCTGGGCGTACAGCATCCCGTCGCGGAGGGCGAAAGCGGCGCCGGAGGCCCGGGCGCCCACCAGCGCGTCGTCGATCGCTGCGGCCGATCCGACCGGGATGGTGGGGTTGGGGTGGTCGACGAGCCACAGGGACTCGAGGGTGAGGAATCCGGGGTCGCGGGTCACGACCACGTATCGCGAGGCGTAGCCGACGTTGATCGCGATCCAGCACAGGGCCACGGCGAGGACCACGAGGCTGCCCACCACGGCCGCCCGCGACGGGGCCACGGGGTGGGGGACCAGGTTCCAGGTCGCGATCACGAGGGCCACGGTGGCCGGTACGACGATGAGGGGCCGGAACTGGTCGACCAGGATGGCCAGGGCGACGACGATGCCGGCCCAGAACAGCAGCAGGACGAGGCGGTCGGGGGCGGAGACGACCGCGCGACGAAGTCGGTCAGGGACGGGGGCGCGGGGGTGGTGAACGTGGCCTGCGCGGGGCGCAGGTGCGGTCTCCGCTCTCACTCCGGGTCTTCCGCGAACTGCGCGTCGGCAGAGATGACACCGACGCCGCGCCCGTTCCCGCTCACCGTGAGGGTCGCGGCCTCGGGAAGCCGGTGCAGCTCCTCCCCGGACTGCGCGGCGACGGCGCCGTGCAGGGTGTAGGCGCCCTCGCCCAGCCGGAGGTCACGGAGCCGGAAGGTGAACCGCCGGGTCCCGTCGATGCGTTCGATCGTCTGGCCGAGGAGCTTGGTGCTGGTGCCGTAGACCGGCACCCCCAGCGGGGTCTCCAGGCCGATGCCGAGGGTGGGAAGGTCGACGGGGTGGTCGGCGGTGACCGTCAGCCGCACCGCGATCTCCTGGCCGGGGTGCATGACCTGGGTGGGGTTCCGCTCCGCGTCGAGGATGTCGACGGCTTCGACCCGGACCTTCGCCGCGGGGCCCTGGTCCAGGGTGATCTGCTCCTGACGGCGGTCCAGGTCCTCCTGCCGGGTGTGCTCGAACTCGCTGCGCAGGGTGCGCAGGGACTCGCGCGGCTCGCCGTCGGCGATGACGCGGCCCCGCTCGAGGACGATGGCACGGTCGCACAGCTCGGCGACCGTCTCCAGCGAGTGCGTGACCAGGACGATCGTCCGTCCCTCGTGCTGGAATCCCCGGATGCGGTCCATGCACTTGCGCTGGAACGGCTCGTCACCGACGGCCAGCACCTCGTCGACCAGCAGGATGTCCGGGTCGACGTGCACGGCAACGGCGAAGGCCAGCCGCACGTACATGCCCGACGAGTAGAACTTCACCTGGGTGTCGATGAACGGCTCGATGCCGGAGAAGTCGACGATCGCGTCGAAGTACCGGTCTGTCTGCTCGCGTGTGATGCCCAGGATCGCGGCGTTGAGGTACACGTTCTCGCGGCCGGTCAGGTCCGGGTGGAAGCCGGCGCCCAGCTCCAGTAGCGCCGCCAGGCGGCCGCGAAGGCGGACCGACCCCGTGGTCGGCTGCAGGATGCCGCCGACCATCTTGAGCAGGGTGCTCTTGCCCGAGCCGTTGGGGCCGATGAGCCCGACGGTCGACCCGGAGCTGATGGCCAGGTCCACGTCCCGCAGGGCCCAGAAGTCGTCCTTGTGCAGGTTCGAACGACCGAAGTTGACCAGGCGCTCCTTGAGCGACTTCTCCTTGCGGATGACGAACCGCTTGGAGACCTGCTCGATCTCGATGACGGGCGTCGGCATCACAGCTCCTGGGCGAAGTTGGCCTGCAGCCGGGAGAAGACCCGTTGGCTGACCCACAGCAGAGCGACCGCGACGGCGAGGGTGACGCCGAGGTACTCCACCAGGTGGGGAGGGTACGGCTGGTCGTCACCGGCGACCCAGAAGGTCCGCTGGAAGCTGAGCACGACCTGGGTCATCGGGTTCGCGAGGTAGAGCGTCTCCCAGATGGTCCCGGCGACTCTCTTCTGCACGAGGGCCCACGAGTAGATGATCGGAGACGCCCAGAACAGGATCATGATGAGGATCTCGACGAGATAGGCGATGTCTCGGAGGTAGACGTTGACCGCCGCCAGCAGGAGCGCCATCGCGGTCGCGAAGACGATCAGCAGTGCGAGGCCGAGTGCGGCGTAGCCCCAGCGCGCACCGGTGGGGAACTGGCCGATGACGACGGTGGCCCCGACCAGGACGCTGAGCTGGATGGCGAAGTTGAACAGTGCGGCGCCGACGACGCTGAGCGGGAACACCTCGCGGGGGAGGTACACCTTCTTGATCAGACCGGCGTTGGCGACGATGGAGCCGGTGCCGGCCACGACGATGTCGGAGAACAGCTGCCACGCGGTGAGCCCGGTGAAGATGAAGACCGCAAAGGCGGGGATCCCTCCTTCTCGTCCAGGCACCGCCTCGGCCCCGAGGAACTTGCCGATCGCGACGTAGTACACCAGGAGCATCGCCAGGGGCTTGGCCAGGCTCCAGAAGAAGCCCAGGATGCTGTCCTTGTACCGCGCCTTGAGCTCGCGCCGGACGAGCAGGCCGAGCAGCTCTCGCTGGCCGAGGATGTCGCGCAACGACTGCACGGTGCCCTGGATGAAGCCGGGTCGCGGACCGGCCGGTCGCAGCGGCTCCGACGCGAGGCGCGCGGCGCGAGCGTCACCCTCGTTCGTCATCTGCTCCCTGTTCCCGGTCTGCCGGCATCAGCCGGGCCGACGTTCGCCCCCACACAGTACCCGCAGGGACAGGTCGTCCGGCCCGGTGTCGTGCCAGTCCATCGGCGGGGACGTGCTCCGAGTGGTGGCTTCCGTGGTGCAATGGAAGGCAGAAGCGTCTGCCGTCGACCACGGAGCCACCCATGCATGCCTCGCGTCGCCGCCGATCGAGCTCTCTGCTCATCGGCCTCGCGCTGGCCCTCACGCTCGCCACCGCCGGCGCAGCCCCGGTCGAGGCGCAGTCAGACGCCCCTGCGACCGACGCGGCAGCCGGCGTCGGCGCGTCGGTCGTCGTGCCGGCTGCGACGACCGTCGGCAGCGAGGTCACGTTCACCGGGCACGGATACGGCCACGGCCGCGGGATGGGCCAGTACGGGGCCCTCGGCTATGCCCTTTCGGGCTCGCCGTACACGGACATCCTGGCCCACTACTACAGCAACACCTACGCCTCCAACGTTGGCAACCCCGAGATGTCGGTGGAGCTCACCGGGCTCACCGGCGGCCGACTCGTGGCGATCGGCACCAACCTCCGGGTGAACGGCGTGGCCGTCGGCAGCGGCTCCCTTGCCCTCCGTGCAACGCTGCAGGCCAACGGAGCTGTCCTGCTCGAGACCGGTCCGAACTGCGGTGGCCCATTCACGTCGATCGGCGGCTCCTACACGGCCGGATCCCTGGCGATCACCACCGCCGACCCGTCGTCCACGAACTCGATGATCCGGGTGTGCGAGGCCGACGGGGAGCGGGTCTACCGGGGCAGGCTCACCGTCGAGAACGTCGGTGGCACCCAGATGACCTTCAACCGACTCCCGACCGAGGACTACCTCCGGGGCGTGGTGCCCCGCGAGTCCCCGGACAGCTGGGGCGCGCTCGGCGGAGGCAGCGGGATGGAGGCGCTCAAGGCGCAGGCCGTTGCGGCCCGCAGCTACGCGCTCTCCAGTGTGCGCGCCTCCGGCGCCAAGACCTGTGACACCACGGCGTGCCAGGTGTACCTCGGGGCGGCATGGCGCGCGCCCAGTGGCGCGACGACGATCCTCGAAGGGCCGCACGCCGACAGCGCGATCACCGCGACCGCGGGTCTGGTGCGTCGGATGAAGGTGGGCGGCGCAGTTGCCCGTACCGAGTTCTCCTCCTCGACCGGCGGCTACACGGCTGGTGGGACCTTCCCAGCCGTGCCCGACAACGGGGACTGGGTCTCGTCGAACCCGAACCACAACTGGACGGCCGCCATTGCGACGGTCACTGTCGCATCGAGGCTCGGGGTCGCCGGGATCCGGTCGCTCACGGTGACCGGACGCAACGGGCTGGGAGAGGACGGGGGCCGGGTCACCCAGGTCACCTTGATCGACTCCGCCGGTGCCACCCGCACGTTCACCGGCAACCAGGTCCGGGTCGCCCTCGGCCTGAAGAGTGACTGGTTCACCGTCGTGACCTCCGCGCGCACCGAGGCCGAGAACGTCGTCCGTGCGCTGTACCGGGACGTCCTCGGGCGCGGGGTGGACCCGTCGGGCCTGGCCACGTGGACCAACTACGTCCTCGCCACGGGCAGCCCGCGCGACCTGGTACGAGCCATCGCGACCTCCCGTGAGCGGATGAACAAGCTGGTCGCGGCGGAGTACCGCCTCGCCCTGCACCGCGAGCCGGAGCCCGGCGGTCTCGAGACCTGGGTCCACCACCTCGAGACCGGCCACGGTGTCTACGACCTGCAGATCGGCATCTACGGTTCGCCCGAGGCGCTGCAGACCCTCGGTGGTGGTGATCTGGCGACCTGGGTCGGCGCGATGTACGAGTCGATCCTGGGGCGTTCCGCGGCTGCCTCGGAGAAGCAGTACTGGGCTGATCTGGCGGCCATCCGCGGCAGGCAGGCGGTCGTGGCGGCCATCGCCCGTTCGGAGGAGGCGACCATGCGGCGACTGACGGTCTACTACCAGACGTTCCTGCTGCGCGGGGTCGACCCGAGCGGCCGGGCGACGTTCCTGCCCCTGATGACCGGGCGCGGCGACTTCGACATCCCGGTGGCACTGGGCAGCAGCCCGGAGTACTGGGCACGCGCCCAGACGCGGACCTACTGACCGGGCCGCCGGTTGGTCGTGACCATGTAGTCCCAGGTCTCGCGCGCGTAGTCGTCCCACGTGCGTGCGGGGCGGGCCGCGGCCTCGCGCACCAGGCGGGCGTGGACCAGGTCGTCGGTCAGCAGCGTCTCCAGTGCCCCGGCGATCGCGTGGTCGTCGCGCGGGTCGATCAGCAAGGTCCCGCCGTGGGCGCCGATCTCGCGCATCGAGCCGAAGTCCGAGGTCACAGCGGGTGTCCCGCTCGCGAGGGACTCCGCCACCGGAAGGCCGAATCCCTCGTTGAGCGATGGGAACACCGTGGACCGGGCCACCCGGTACAGCGCCCACAGGGTGTCGTCGTCGATGCCGCGCGCCGCCTCGACCGGTCGGTTCGCCGCCTGCAGCTCGGCCAGGCGACGGTGGAACCGGTCGCTCTGCCAGGTGTTGCCGCCGACGAAGAGCAGGGAGAACACCAGCCCCTTGCGCCAGAGCAGCTCGGCGGCGTGGAGCACCGCGAGGTGGTTCTTGCGCGGCTCGTGGCTGCCGACGCACAGCACCAGGGGTGCGGCCAGCATCATGTAGCGGTCGCGGACGGCGGCGATGTGCGCCGGATCGGGGACCGCGGCCTCGACCGGCAGCGAGACTTCGCGGATGTCGGGCCCGCGCACCCCCAGGCTGGAGAGCATCATTCGCCAGCCCTCGTACTCGCTGGCGGCCGCCTCGGAGATGCAGGCCACCCGGTCCACGTGGCGGACGGCGGCGAGCGCGCGCATGAAGTACGCCGGGACGTTGGTGTCGGTCGTCTCGGCGGAGGTCAGCGGCACCGTGTCGAAGCCGATCACCGCCGTCGTGCACCGGCTGTACAGCGCGACGGCCTGGATCCGCGCGGTGCGGGGTACCTCGAGTGCCACCTCCGGCAGGAGGTAGTGGCTGCGCCACGGCACGACGACCGTCAGGTGGTTGCGCCCGTTGTCGCGCACGCGTTCTGGGCGGGCCCGGCCAAGGGCCCGGGTCGTCTCGGCCGCGTTCGTGCGCCGGATCGCGAGCTCGTCGTCCGTCCAGCACACCAGGGACAGGCCGTGGTCCCGGTGCCACCGGCTCACGGTGCGCTGGGTCACCCGCTGGATCCCGGTGATCAGGGTGGTCCGGGCCAGGTGGTTGACGTCGACCAGGACCTCACCCGTCGCGACCTCCACCCGGGTCCCGAGCGAGCCCGCCGGGATCCGCCTGACGATCTCCGCGAGCATCGCCTGGGGGCCCTCGAGCTCGCCGAGCCGGCGCAGGGTGACGACCTCGGCCGCCTCCGGCAGGCGGGCGGTGATGACCGCAAGGGCCAGCCAGACCTCCTCGGGGTCGTGGCCGCTCAGCGCGTCCGCCGACTGGCGGAGCAGGGTCTCGATGCTCGACGCCGGCTGTGTCGCCGGCCGCAGCGCCGCGAGGAGTGTGACCAGGCGGCTGTGCAGCGCCCCGCGCAGCGATCTGTTCATGCGCACGCTGCGCGAGACGCGTCCGAGGGTGGGTGCTGCGGTGCTCATCGGGGGCTCCTGGTGTCCTCGACGAGGCAGTCCCACAGCTCGGCGGCGTAGGCGTCCCAGGTGCGCGGGACGACCTCGAGCGCCTCCCGCTTGAGCCGTGCGTACACCTCACCGTCGGTCAGCAGGGTTCGCATCCCGGCCGCGAGGTCCTGGTCGTCACGGGGGTCGACGAGCAGGCAGCCGCCGCGCGCGGCGATCTCCTGGGTGCTGCCGTACCGGGTGGTCACCACGGGCGTGCCGCAGGCCAGCGACTCGGCGACGGGCAGGCCGAACCCCTCGTGCAGGGACGGGAAGACGGTGAAGGTGGCCTCGCGGTACAGCGACCACAGGCGCTCGTCGCTGACCGGCCCGAGGTTGCTGACCGGACGGCCCTTGGCGGTCAGCGCCGCGAGCCGGTCGTCGAAGCCCGTCGTGTCCCAGCCGGGCCCGCCCATGAACGCGAGCTCGAAGGCGTGCCCCTCGCGCCACAGGAGCTCTGCGGCGTGCAGCACGGCCAGGTGGTTCTTGTGCAGCTCGTGGCTCCCCACGCACAGGATCCGGGGCGGTCCGGACCCGTCCTCCGTGCGGGCCGACGGACGTGCGGGCGTCGGCACCTCCGCGGCGAGCTGTACCTCGGAGACCTCCGGGCCGTCGAGACCCTGGGCCCGCACGGCGTCCGAGAAGCCGCGGAACTCCGCTGTGGCGGACGTGCTGATCCCGGCGACCTTGCGCGAGTGCTTGATCACGGTCAGGTATCCGACGAACTGGTTGGGTTCGGCGACCGGGCGAAGGTCGGCGCTGACGACCGGGATCGCGTCGTAGCCGATCGCCACGACGGAGTTGCCCGAGTGCTGCGCGAGCGCCGCAAGGGGTCGGCTGGTCGTCCCCTGTGCGACCTCGGGCAGCACGACGGTGCTGCGCCAGGGGACGAGGGTCACCGGCCCGGAACGCTCGGCACCGTGGCCCTTGGGCTGTGCCGTCTGCGGCGGGTGGCCCGCCCAGGCCAGGACCCGCCCTCGCTCGCCTGGCCGCAGCGTGCGCAGAGTGCTCTGGCTCGGCGACCAGGCGGCCAGGGTGATGTCGTGCGCGGCATGCCAGCGCGGGCAGACCTCACGCGTGACGCGTTGGATGCCGGTGTGTTTGTCGTTCTGCGCACTGAAGGTCACGTCGACGACGACGGCGTCCGTGACGACCTTGAGGGTGTGGTCGGGCCGGCCGTGGGTGGCGATCGCGGACCCGGCGCGACGCAGTAGCCAGATCTCCGCGTCGGTCGCGCTCGTGGAGAGCTCGAGATGCCTCAGGAGGTCCTCGACGTCGTCCGCGAGGGGCAGGTGGCCGCTCACAGCGGTGTGCAGGATCCAGGCGTGGTCGGCCCGCAGACTCTCCCGGGCGATCGCGACGAGGGCCGAGAGCAGGTCGGCGGCATCCCGCGCAACATCGTCGCGCGGCTCGGGCACCTCGTCGAGCAGAACCTCGGCGACCGCCCGCAACCGCTGCCTCAGGGCCCCGAGGGAGTCAGTGCTGCTCGTCATAGACGGCCCATCCGACGGCGCACTGCGCGGAGCGGTCGGGTGACCCGCCAGGAAACGGTTGCGTGCATGGCATCAAGCTCGCGGAGGGCGGCCGCGAGCTCGCCCTCCCTCGCGCGCAACTCGTCGGCGCTGGTCCGGGCCGCCTCGGCCCATCGGGTGAGGGCCTCGGCCCGCCAGCGCCGTACGTCCTCGATCAGCCCTTCGCGCTCCTGCCAGACCGCATAGGCCCGCGCCTCGACGAACCTGTCCAGGACGCACGCCGGGTAGGACAGAGCCACCTCGAGCATCTGAGCTCGCTCCTGCGCGACGTAGAAGCGGGAGATGCCGTCGAAGAGGCAGAAAACGTACCCGGCCTCGAGGAGCGCGGGCTCCCAGGTGTGGTGGGTCTGGAGCACCGAGTTGGGTGTCGTGGACTCCACGACCAGGATCCACGGTCGGAAGGTGCGGAGGTCGACGCTGGCCAGGACCTGCTGCTCGGCACCCTCGGTGTCGACGAGCATGAAGTGGACCTCCTGGTCCGTACCCCCGTGCTGCTCCAGGACGTCGGACAGCCGCAGCGCCGGGACGCTCTTGTCGACCACGACGGCGCCGGTCGCGCGGTGCTGGGCCCCTACCGAGTCCACGATGGTCGACAGGCCGGTCCCGGCGATCTCGTGCAGGACCACCGCGTCGATGTCCGCGTCGGTGATCACGGCCTCGACCATGGTGTCCCGTGGTCGTTCCGCCCGGTGCGCCTCGGCGGACTCGCGCACGGGCTCGATCGTGATGCCGCTCCACCCGCGGTCGTAGAAGGCCTTGGTGACCGAGTCGTCCCGGGGGTGGTTGGCGCCCACCTCGACGTACCGCCCGACCGTCAGACCACCGAGTGCGCGCCACAGCACCACGTCCTCGCGGTTCTGGGCATAGGAGATGAATGGCGACTCGGGTGGCACCCGGCGATCATAGTGGGAGGACCCCGCGGTCTGCTTGGGCTGCTGAGCGTGCTCAGCGCAGGCGTCGCGCGGTGTTGCGCAGTCGTGCACCCAGGCTCGTGCGAAGCCTTGCGCGTCGCCGGTCCGCAGACTCCGCCAGACGCGCCACGATCTGGCGGCCTGCCACCTCGGGTGAGTGCAGGGAGGCGATGTCGGCCGCGGCACGCGCGCCCTTGGACCTGGCCGTGTCGGGGTCGTCGATCACTGCGCGCATCATGGCGGCCGCAGCACGCAGGTCCGGGTCCGCCCACACGCCCCCGGGGGGGTACGGCTCGGCGCCGGCCGGGATCGTCGTCGGGGTCCACGGCACCAGGAAGCTGTTCTGCTCGGTCATGAACTGCAGGTTGCCGCTGTAGCCGGTGGCGATGACCGGCTTGCCACAGGCCATCGCCTCGGCCATCGTCAGGCCGAGTCCCTCGGAGCGGTGCAGGGAGACGTAGCAGTCGCACAGGGCCATCAGGGCGTCGCGCTTGGCAGCATCCAGGTAGTCCTCCATGAGCAAGACGTCGGGTTCGTTGAGCGCCCGCAGTCGCAGGCGCTCCGCCTCTGACGGTCGTCGGCACGCGTTGATCGACTTGATCACCAGCACCGGCCCTTCGCCCGCCGCGAAGGCCCTGGTGAAGGCGTCGATGAGACCGATCGGGTTCTTGCGCTCGGCGGTGCTCAGGAAGTCGAAGGAGAACAGGAACACCGGTCGCCCGGGCAGACCGAGGTCGGCGCGGGTGAGGGTGGTCGCCGGCCCACGCTGGGGCAGCGGCGGGGTGACCGTGCGGACGGGGACAGGGGAGTGGGGTTCGATCGCCCGCCGGACGAAGTCGGTCGCCGTCCAGACCTCGTCGACGTGCGCGAAGCCGTCGTGGCGGGTCGGGAAGTCCTGGACCTCCCAGTACCACATGCCGATCCGGTAGCTGCGGGAGAGCACTTCAGTGACGGTCCCGGCGACGGCAGGGGTCAGGTCGGCGTTGACGCAGACCAGGCTGGTGTCGTAGACCTCCTGGGCCACGCCCCCGGCGTCGCCCGCGCGTTGGCGACTGAGCAGGTTCTTGTCCATCGACACCGTCGAGTGCGGGATGCCAGCCGCCTGCAGGGCACCGACCATGAGCCGTGCCGACTCACCGATGCCCAGCTCCCCGCGCAGGTAGCCGATCACGTTGACGCCGTGCGCCGGCCGACCGCGCGTGGCGCGCTCCGCGCGCCCGGTCACCGCGCCCGACGTCGAGTCGACCCGGCTCAGGGCGAGGTCGAGCAGGTCGGTGGGGTAGTCCTCGGTGCGGCCGTAGACCTGCACCCAGCGCAGGAAGCCCTCGGTGTTCTCGCCCGGGACGTTCGGGAACGACCGTTGCAGGTCCGGGCGCGTGCGGTGCAGCGCGCGCAGGTAGCGACCGGGACCGCCGTCGGGCGCGGGGTCGGTGAGCCATGCCTCGAGGTCGGCGGCGGTGTCCGGGCGGAAGGGGTCGGGTGGGAGCTGGCCCGCCGCGTCGGCGGCCCGGTACAGCTCCCGCAGGGGTGCGTCGATCGGGGTGCCGAGCGACGTCGTGCCGACGTCCCAGGTGCCCGGCCGACGATCGGTCCCGTTCCGGGCCTCCGCCAGGAGGTCCTCGGCGATCTGCTCGACGAGGGCAGCGAGCACCGGGTGGTCGCTGAGCCTGCCGCGCGGGTCCCCGGCGGGCTCCGCGTCCAGCAACCACGGCCGGGCGGGGTCCCAGGTGGTCAGGTCGATGGCGTCGACATCGTGACCGTCCAGCACGAGCCCGTCGACCTCCACCCCCGGCGTCGCGTCGATCCGGTGCGCCGACGTCAGGTTCCACGGAGAGACCAGCGCGGCGACGTCGCGCAGCGTCTGATGGGACAGGCGGCTCGCCGCGACCTCGAGCCATCGGTCGCCGACGCCACCGACCTCGGCGGCGGCCCGCTCCCACAGGTCGAGCAGCTGGCCTTGCCTGCCGCGCAGCGCGAGGAGCTGCGGCGCGTAGGCACCCTCGCGGGCGACATCGTCGAGACCGGGCCAGCGGTCGTCCACGGGGAGCGCCGACGGGGTACGGGCGATCAGGCAGATCCCGTGCCGTGTGGCGGAGTCGAGCACCGCCGTGGGCCAGCGCAGCAGCAGGACACCGGGCTGCACGACGAGCGCCGTCGCGGTCGACGGCTGCGGGGTCTCCGCCAGGATCGCGCGCACCAGGGCGGGGTACAGCCCGCGCACGAGCTCCGCCGGTTCGTGGAGCATCGCACGGAGGTGCAGCTCGTCCTGTGCGAGGCCGACGTCGACCGGTGCCAGCACCCGTTCGGAACCGCTCGGCGCGTAGGTGCCGTCGACGTCCAGCACGTGCACCTGCGCCGACGGTACGGCGGGGACCGCCCGCCGCACGGTCGCCCGGGCCAACGAAGCGCTGCGCCGCGTGCTCACGACGGCGATGTGGAGCGTGCTCACTGATGGCTCACGTGCTGTGTCCTCCGACGGGTGACCGGCCTTGAGCGTAGCGAGGGCGGTGGCGGTCCGGAGCGGCGGCGATGCCTGGGGCCGCTGCCGCTCCCCGCGTCAGCCTGATCCGCGCGCCCAGCAGGGCCCTCGTCAGCCGGCGGACGAGCAGTACGGCTCGCCGAAGCGCTCCTCGAACGCGCGGTTGAGCAGCAGATCCCAGTCGTCGTGCACACCCGCAGCCTCGACCGGCACGAGGGTTGCGCACCGCAGCTCGTCGGAGTCCGGGAAACGACCCTCGAGGGTCGCCGTCACGTCCACCGCGATGCGAGGGTGGGCGATCAGATCGGCGGCGAGCTGCCCGTTGACGTTGACCTGGATACCGACCCGAGGGTGAGCACCAGCGCAACCACCGCGGTCATGGCCGGCGACCGGCGACGACGGGTGATCTCCAGCAGCACAACCGCGATGACCATGGACCAGCACCACAGCTGGATCAACGAGTGCATGTAGGTCTGCCCGAAGGTCACCAGCACCTGGACCCAGTACGCCGAGAGGACGAACGGCATCGGCGCCAGCACGACGATGACCCAGACGGCACAGCTCGCGCCGACGACGATGGCCGCGGCGACGGCGAAGGGACTGACGACGTTCATGTCGGCGACCCCACCCGACGCTCCCCAGAGGGAACCAGGTGCTGACGTGTACGTGGAAATGGCCACGGCAGGGACCGAGCCCAGTCCGAGGGACATCTCCGCCCCCGCGTAGCTCGTCGTCTCGTGCGTCGCGACGAAGATGCGCGCCGCGATGAGACTCAGACCTCCGGAAGTAGGGATCAGCTCACCGTTGAGATTCATGCCTCGGCGAGCCGGTAGGTCAGTGGGCGGCCGTCTCCGGGGATGGTCGCTGGGGTGGTGTTGAGCTCTTCGGTGAGCAGCTTCAGGGCGCGGG